>WUQU01000412.1 GCA_009889605.1 Candidatus Bathyarchaeota archaeon
CTTTGGAAACCCCAAACAATACAGACTAAAGGCTTAAGCCAAGCCATGAAATGGCTGGTGGAAAACCTCCCAAACCAAACAATAACAATAGAAGAGGTTGTTAAACGGGCTTATGAAGAGGAAGGCCTGGAAAAGGCGGCCGTAGAAACAGCCATATGGCGCCTAACACAACAAGGCCAAATATACCAACCACAACCAGGAAAAATAAGAAAGCTGTGAAGGGAACGCTGTTTGAGTGAAGTCTTGAAGTGGAAAGGTTAAGCTTTATAAAGTTGTATTACAAATTGTAATACGGTAAACATGAGTGTTATAACCATTAGGGTTGCGAGGGAAATTAAGGAAAAGTTGGAAAAATACAACGTTAACGTAAGCGAAACTGTGAGAAAATTGCTTGAAAAATATCTTGTAGAATTAGAATTAAGGGATCTTGGGGAAAGGTTGGATAGGTTAAAGGAGCGATTGGGCAGCAGAATAGATCCGAAATTGGTTGCTAAGCTTGTACGCGAAGACAGGGAAGCGCATTGAAGTATTTACTTGATGCCTCAGCACTATTGCCACTGGTCGTTAGACGCGGCAAACAGCTATTATTTGAAGCTTCTCGTGAAAATTTGGTCACCACTGACCTAGCGCTATATGAAGCCTGTAACAGCCTCTGGAAGCTTTCAACATTATTGAAATCAATATCCATAGAGGATGCCATAGACACAGCCACCACAATAAAAGGCCTAGCTACAAAAGGCGTGATAAAACCAATAAAATTCACAAAACTAAATTTTTCCAACACACTCCAAATAGCCTACAAAGAAGGGCTAACCTTCTACGACGCCTCATATATCGCAACCGCTAAAAACGCAGAAGCCACCCTAGTAACCGAAGACGAAAAATTAAAGAAAGCAGCAAGCAAATTCATAAAAACAATAACATATTCAGACCTCGAAAGCAAACTAACTCAAACCTAAAAACCGAAATGAAAGAGTATCTGAAAACGTGTGATATCATAAACATAAATTCGGATATGATTTTTCCTATCCATGCTAGACTACGGGCCCCAAGTATTAAGTATCCAGCTTATTGAAGAGCATTACGCTTTCACGGTGTTTTCATAACTCAAGCTAGCTTCTATTAATTTCTTGCCATCCAAAATGCCTTATAACTTGGTAAATTATTGCATTTACTTTTAACCATGCCATGTACTGGAAAGGTTATATAAAATTTTTAAATGCGAAAAACATGTATTAGGAATTATTTGTGGTTTAATGGCAGGTAACACGCCTTCTGAGCCTAAATGCTCTCACAGCGAGTTGAGCTTCTGGGAGAACAAAAAGGCGGAAAAGGAATAAATAGATACTATAAATGTTTGAAGTGTGGCAGCGTCCTAATCCTCTCCGCTAGGATTTGTTTTGTGGTGCAGTTTTAGAAGTAACATAGCTAGTTTGATGCTAGTTGGCAATGTTTCGAGGTTCACAAGTGAATATAAAAGATGACGAGCCCCCGTTAATTTTGACTTTTTAATGTTCTTTCAAGTGCATCAATTACGTTCTGTTTCCCCATAGCAATGATATATGGTCCAAGTCTTGGTCCTTGCGGCACTCCTATGAGAATATTGTAGAGGGTTTTGAAGAAGTTGGATGGTGGCAGATTATGTTTTTTGGCAGTGTTGAATATGGCGTTTTGTATCTTCTCCGGTTCGTTTTCAGTCTTTAAAACTTCGATAAGTTCTGATATTGCTTTTCTTTCGTTTTCGTTGAGGCTTACTGCTGTTTCGCGTATCTCTGCAAAGTCTCGTACCCAGTTAATGGCGTATCCAACTCTTTTCTTTAAGTCCTCATCGGCTTGTTGGTTTTTCTGCAGATATCCATAATCTCTAAGTTTTTCAATGATGAAGTCCATTTCTTTTTCTTTAGGGGCGATCTTTGCCAAGAAGGTTAGTAGGTTGTAGGGCACGTGGATGCTGGGCTTTTCTGGAGGCTTAAGAGTCCAACAGTATTCGTAGAGGCCGCGGAGTTTAGCCAGTTCCTTTTTGTCTGAAAGTGTTTTTCTTCCGAAGTATAGGTCTTCTAATTGGTCCATTTCGTTCATGTATAGGGGGATGTCTGTCACGTCTAGGGTGCGGGTTCCAACGAACCTTTTAAGCATGAGCAGAAGCAGCGACTGGGGAGAACCGTATCTAAACCATACTTGTGGAGTGAACACGTTGCCGGTAGACTTCGAAATTTTCTTTCCACTTTTGTCCAAAAACATTTCGTATTTTGCGTGGGAAGGTGGTTCAAAGCCGAGTATTTCGCGGCAAATTCTGTCGTTCACTCTAACCGAGTCGGCTATGTCCTTGCCGTAGGCTTCAAATCTTATGTCCAGAGCTTTCCATCTGGCTGCGAACTCGCCTTTCCAGCTTAGTTTGCCTTCGCCTCTTGTCACATCGGCTTCGCCTTTAAAGCCGCAGCCTTCAATCCATCTGCCTTTTATTTCCATTCCTTCACATACGTAGAGAACCTTGTTCTCGTTTGGTAAGTATTCTAGGGCTTTAGTAGTGTATATTCGCCCGCAGTTTCCGCATATCGGAAAGTAGGGCAGAACTTCAGTGTACCTTTCTTGGCCCACTTCTTCCTTGACTATTTCGCCGACTTTTTTGGCGTTTAAAAGCAATGCCCGAATCTCGTTGCTCAGCATTCCTTTTTCATAGGCGTCTTTTGCAGATATGTAACGGTATTCTATGCCACATTTGTCTAAAGCCTCAAGCAGCAATGAACTCATGTGTTTACCGTAGCTTTCATGACAACCAAAAGGGTCTGGGATGCTGGTGACTGGAAAACCCAAGTATTTTTCTAGGGATTTTGGCAGTCCCGCTGGAACCCTGCGCAGTCCATCTTTGTCGTCGCAAAAGGCGATAAGCTCTGAACGGTAACCTTGCTCTCGCAAAGCCAAGGTCACAGCATATGAACGGGCAGCATCGCCTAAACTTCCAATGTGGGGAAAGCCCGATGCCCCGAGTCCCATTTCAGTTCTTATCATGTCCAAGCTTCTGCCGAGTTTTTTTTCCCTTTCAATGACTTCTACAGCCATTTTATCATACCATGTGCCGCGACCGATTATTTCTTCGCTCATTGCCTTTTCAAGCCTCTACCAAAGATAATTCATAGACGCGATAAAAAA
>WUQU01000413.1 GCA_009889605.1 Candidatus Bathyarchaeota archaeon
AAATTGTACAAATCACTAAAGTCTGGGAAGATATCGAAGGAAAGATACATAGTATCAGGACACGATATCAGATTTGAGGAGCTTCCAGCACTTTGTGGCGCACGTGAATTCAAAGTGCTCGATGACACAACAGCAGATATTCTAAGCTATGTTTCACTTATCGCAAACGTCATTCTCAAGATCCCTGCGGAATTCGTTCCATATGCTTTGCACACTATACGTCTGAACTATAAGTTCTCCAACGAAAAGTTGAAATCCACAATCCCGTACTCACTAATAAAAGTTGAAGATTCGGTACACGATTTTTTCAATTGGTTAAACGAATTGAATAAACACGGGAGAATGTGTTATAATATTATCTGAGTTCTACGGGAGGTGGATTTTTTGGCAAGATTAAGGGTTTACGAATTAGCAAAACAATTAGATATGGACACGAAAGAGTTACTCCACGAGTTGGAGGAGCTTGGCATTGAAGTCAAGAGTCACATGAGCTACATCGATGAAGAAACAGTGAATATACTCCTTGATATATACAAAGAAACTCTTGACGAGGAAGAAGAGATAATAGTTACCAAAGCAAAAGAGCCCGCAAAAGAAAAAGCGGAGGCAAAAAAGCCTCCTGTTCACATAACAGAAGACGATTTGAAGCTCGATAAATTTGCGGAGAAGATTAAAATTCCGCAGAATAGGATTATTCAGGACTTCTTCATGAAAGGTGAAGTTCTCAGACCCGGTCAGGCAATTTCTATTTCTTTGGCGAAGAAGATCGCTAAGATGTATGATGTCCGATTGACATTCGAAGAAGAAACGGTAAAAGAGGAAGTTAAACTAGAAAATCCGCTCGATGAATTCAAAAGACAATTCGAGATTCTCTATCAAGATAAGAGCAAACTTGTTAACAGACCTCCTGTAGTTACTGTCATGGGACACGTTGACCACGGAAAGACTACATTACTTGATTACATCAGAAAAACGAAAATAGCCGAAAAAGAAGAAGGTGGAATTACACAAAGTATAGGTGCATATCAGGTTCTGGTGAATGGTAAGA
>WUQU01000414.1 GCA_009889605.1 Candidatus Bathyarchaeota archaeon
ATAAAACAATATCGGATTGAGGCAATCAGGGCTAACCTAAAGCACTTTACATCCCACATAGTTCAGATAAAACGAGTTTGCAATAGTGCTTAAAGAACAGCTCCCGAAGCTTTACATCCCACATAGTTCAGATAAAACCAAGTATGTAATCCAGTATGCCGATAACACTAAGAAACTTTACATCCCACATAGTTCAGATAAAACTCACAATGCCACACTCTTCCCGCACAAGCTTGAGAATGCTTTACATCCCACATAGTTCAGATAAAACCACGATTGAGCTTCCGTCTTGAAACTCCAATCTTAGCACTTTACATCCCACATAGTTCAGATAAAACTCTTCTATTTCTCTTTGCGTTAGAGAAGTCATCGCAGACATGAAAGGGATAGTAGACTGCAAATATGCAGATGTGTTTATGTGTCCTTTGAGGATATCGTTTAAAACTTGGGATATAAGTTAAGAAAAGCGTATGAAGTCCTTGAATGTTAGGCTCCTCACTTGCACCTCTCTGCTGTCGGAAAGCCTGACGGTTTTCACAGTCTCATACTTCATACACTCACCTCTATGATGTCGTTCGTGGCGACTATCCAGTCCTCCCAAACCGCAGGAGCTTGTTCGGGTTCAAATATCCGTAGCCAAAAGCTCTTGGCATTTGCCACTCCACCCAATACCTCCGTGCCTATATCAATTAGGTTGTTTTTAGGATTTGAGTTGAGGTCGTTTTGGTTGAGTGCCAATACCCAATAAGGTCCGCTCTCTGGGTCTGGATTGTGAATAGTGGGATTATTGTCTCTAATTGTTATCGTGATTTGGTCCACACCGGGGTTGGATGCGGCTTGGCATTTTTTTGTGCTATCTGGAGAGCCAAACCAAAGTTGTATGTCTATATACGCACCGCCTCCCGCGGTGTTTATTATCACGCTGATTGGAGAGTTTAGATTGACAGGCTGAGTAAGATTAGCATCCAAATAAAACCCAAAAGCCATTATCTGACTCCTCTGGAGATTATCTTGGGCTTAGCTGTAAAGGTTCCTTCAAACTTCACAGATAGCCAGTCGTCCCCGATAAGCTTGAGTTCCCCGGCAGGAATTAGGGACACATCTCCGATGATATCCAGGACCTGCCCTTTAGGTGGGTCGCCCTTAAACCAGAGCGTGCCCACAATTTGATATTTCTGCCCGCTCCATAAGGTGATCTTAGTCAATGCATCATAAGAGTAGTCAATCTTCAGATTCGTGCCATTTGTGATGTTCCCGCCCGGGACTATGTATATAGCTCCCGCTTCATAATCTATTTCGTAGTCCACACCTTCAGCGTATGTGATTGGAGATGCTGCATCATTCGTGACAACAGGTGTTGGAGTGGTCTTTATTTTCTCATGTGCGAGCTTATACCAAAAACCTTGTTTAACACCATTCACAGTCTCAACTGCGGTGCCAGCCGTGATATTTGTATCTGTTCTGCTTGCGAGTGCAAACTTTTCAAGCGTCTCTATTCTTAGTTCGTCAATCTCAAAGCTTACATTGAAGTCTTGAGATTTGACTATTTCTGCATCCTTGACTTTTATACCCGATACACTTGAATAGTGCTCAAGCTTTTCAGTTTTGACTGTCAAGCTGAAGTCTTTGACATTGCCGAAATCTTCAAAGCCATCCTCCCCAGCAGGCTTGAAAAGTAGCATTCCTCTGCCAAGTGTATAGACCTTTGTGCTCATGGAGTAAGAATATATAAGAGACTGATTAGGCTAACTTCCCATTTTGCTTTTGAACGAGCAGAGTAGCTATAAGACATTTTACGGTAGCCTTCTTGACACGCAACCTCTTCCACCATACCACTTGACTTTTGTGCAAAGTTGCGTATAATATTCTCCATGGGTATTAACCATATTGTAAAAGAAGCCTGTAGAAAAAGAGGGCTCTCTCTTAATAGGCTTGCACTTAAACTTCTTGGTGTTAATCCTATCTATCTGAATAATGTCCTTTACGGTAAGAAGTCCTCCCGACCTCTCATCCGCAAAATTGCAGAGACCCTTCATCTTCCTGACCTCCCGAATCAGTATGAGATTTATTTAGCGTCAAGGCGTGTAGAAAAGAAGTCGCACAAGCCTACACCCAAAAAATCCAATAAATCCAATGAAGGAGGTGTATCATGAGACAGCTTGTAGAAAAGCCGAGAGGGAGAGGAAACCCTCTCGGGGGAGGTGAACAAATGACGCACGCAGATAATAATATAACACTGAAGTTTGCAAGTGGCATAGTTTTCACTGTCTTAAACCTGCAATATTACAACTGGCGTTGGATAAAGCCTTGGGAGTTGATAGAGGTAGAGGTCAACCGGGGGAAAGCAGTCTTTGAGGTCTACAAATGGGAAAGAGATGAGGACAAGCTTATTGCTGTTGTGATTCCAGTTAATGTTAAACAGGAGGTAAAAACATGAGGCTCCCTGAAAAAGACAGCACAGGGCAGTTGATTATTAGTCTGATGGTCGGCTTGGGTGGCATGGTGGCATTGCTAATAGCTGAAGCTAAGCATCGCCAAACACTAGAGATGCTTAAGGAAGTAAAACAAACCGTTAAGGAGGTATGTAAATGAACGGGAAACAGTATACTAAGCGGAAAGAACAACAGTCGCAACAACAGCCACAACAACCGCAGGAGGCTAAGAGGGAAAGCGGAAAGTGGGTTGAGATTGTCAACCTCTACCATCAGAGTGGAAGCACATACAAAAAGCTCGGTGTGTATGTGTCCGACGTAAAGGTGATACTTTCCCTAACAGAGGGATCCCTAACAGAGGGAGAAACAAAGGGAGAATACATAAGGATCAACTTCCAGCTATCCGAGCAGGAACTCATTTATTTAGCAGAGAAGCTGAGACACTTGTTTTTTAGGACAGGGAAATAAGATGCCCCTCACTACTCCCCCACCTCCCTCCTCTTTCGGGGTGCCAGCCCCGCCTTTTACAAAGAGTCCTCCTTGTCAGTTGCCAAGTCTTTGGGAAGGTGCAACGCCTTCCCGCTTTTTACAAAAGCAAAAAACAAAATGGAGGTGTAAAACATGATTGTAGAGCTTGAACTCAAAGACCTAACCATTCCACAAGGTTTGCTACCGCGAATCCTGACCGGCACGGTGGAAGAAAAAGTGGAAGAATACAAAGAGATGCTGGAGCAAGGGGTAGAGTTTGACCCCATCACCGTGTGGAAACGCCCAGACGGGTACTGGATAGTGGACGGTGTGCATAGGACAGAGGCGCACAAAAGAGCAATGAGGACAACAATAAAGGCAAAGATTGTGGAGCTAAAGGATGAGCTGGAATATCGGCTCGAGACAATCAGGGCTAACTTAAGGCATGGATTACCACTACAGAAAGAAGAGAAAATCCTGCTCGCGCAAATGCTCCACAGACTCGGTGTATCTATCCCTGAACTAAAGAAACTTTTCGGGGTGGCGGAGAGGACGCTGTACCACTGGCTCCAGCCAGTGAAAGAAAAGGAGAAGAAGGAGAAGGAAGAACTAAAAACAAAGGCTCTTGAGCTTAGAAGGCAAGGGATGTCTTTAAGGGAGATAGCCGAAAGCCTTGGAGCCCCTAAATCAACAATTGAAGACTGGGTAAATGAAGGTGTCCGAAATCTGCAAAAATTGCAAATTTCGGACAGTCCCCAATTACTCTCCCCCGACGGCACCCCCACAAGTGAGGGCTTTAAAGCACTTTCTGAATTCATAGAAGAGAATGAAGAGGAGCTGATTAGCAAGCCCTTCAACGAAGTAGTGAAGGAACCAGCATTGCGGGACATTTTGAAATATCTCAACGAATCAGTTAAAAGAGACTTCAGAAGACTTATAGATGCCCCCAGCTATGATAAAGTCAAAAACTACCTAATCACCATCTATCCATACAAAGAACTCTCTCTCCGAGCCCGCAAGATGTTTTTTGACAAAGCACAAACCCTGTGGGAAAGCCTAAGGAAAGAGTATGAGGAAAGGAAAAAGCTTGAAAGCCTTGTACTCGAAAAGGCAAAAGAGGTGTTATCGAAGCCTGATTACCGGTTCCACAGTTGGAGAACATTGAGGGTAGATCTCTTCCGGATGGCGGGTCTTCATCAGACGTTCGGGAAGGAGGAACTCATAGATGATATACTAAGAGAACACGCAGATGAACTGCTTACCGTTTATAAGCAAATAAAAGAGGCAACAGAGGATAGTCTCACAGAAGAAGAGCTAAGAGAAATCATTTTAGCTGTAGCACAGAAAGCTGAAGAGATAGATGTTAGATTTAGCCTTGACAAAGTAGAACAGCGCATAATAGAAGCACTCGTACAAAAGTCCTTAAGGGCAGATTATAGCGTAGTGAACAAACTAAGAAAGAAAGCAGAAGAGCTCGCAAAACAGATGATAAAAGACCATCCGCTGATTATGAGGTGGTGGATGCTGAACTATAGTCAAGAAGCACTCAAAAAGATAGATGAGATTGACATAGACATAGAGATCTCAGACGAGGACATCGAAGAGCTCAAGCAGATGTATGAAAACATGAAAGCTACGCAAGCTGAAAAGAAAAAAGAAAAGAAAGAAAAGTCTTTACCGGACATGGAGGACTGGTATAGGAAGCAGTTGGAACTTCTTATGATAGACATGGGCATAAAGCTCGGATGGGTAAAGGCATTTGAAATAGCGGATGAAGTCTACAAAAATATTAGGGAGTATTCCCAGAAAGCTACCCGAGGTTGGTAAAAAGGAGGGTGGAGGTGGACGAAAAGAAGGTAGAAGCCCTGCGGTTAGCCCTGCGGTTACATGGGTTAGGAGTTCCAATACGCCGTATTGCTAAGGTTCTCCACATCCCCCGCAGCACTGTCGCGAGATGGCTGAAAGAACCGATGGGGGTGGTAATGAGGGAGAAAAAGGAAGAAAAACATCTTCAAGATGAGTTATGGGATAGGGTCTTAGAACTTCTCACATTCAGCAATAAAGAGAAAGGAAGGACAAGGGTTTTATCTATAGCACAGATCTACAGGCTTTTCGAGGTAGAGTTGCAAACGAAAGGAATAAAAAGTGAAAGAACGTTCAGGCGAGTGCTGGAGCAGGTCATAAAACAGAGACTTGGCAGTTGGGAAGCCCTTGATCTGAAGCGAAGGGATAAGTCAGAAATTGCGGAGTATAGAAAATCGAAAGGCAAGCAAAGAAGAGAGAAGGGCGAGTGGGAGATAGACGCCACTGGCTACAGCTGGAGAGGAGAGAGGTATTTCCTCTTATGTGTTAGGGAGCGATGGTCTGGGTGCTTCCTCTCCTGCATGGTTGCAAAAGCAAAGGAGGATAGCTTAGCAGGGCACTACAATAAGGCATTTAATAGTTTAGATATAGCCCGGTTTCTTATTTCTTTATTCAGAGAGTATGGGGCACCAAAGAGGGTAATTACAGATAACGAGGCAGTCCTAAAGTCAGAAATAATTGAAAGAGGGTTAAAAGCCCTCAACATCCCAATCACACGCACAAAGCCATACGCACCCCATCAGAAGCTTATTGAGAGAAGCTTCAGAGACATCAAGGACTTACTAAGATACTACACAAACACCCATCCAACATTTGAACACGCCCTCAAGGCTGCGATGGATACATACAATCACACAGAACACCGATTTGAACATTTCAACGAACCCGTCATTCCTGAACACCTACATGCCACAATTGAGTATAGACATGTAGAAGAGGATGAGATCAGGAAAGCCTTCAGGGAAAAGTTCATAAGGACAGTCCGCAACCACACGATCACAATAGATAACCTTAAATACGAGTTTGTATTCCCATTTGAGGAAAGGGCGGGAAGGGCGGGAGAAATAGGGAGAAACAGAAAGGCTCCTACGGTGGTGTGCTACAGGGATATAGAGAACGCCACCATCTTGGAAGTCTGGGATGAAAAAGAAACCCGCCCACTGGGAATAGCCCGCCTAATCTCTCAAGATGCCCCCAGCCTTGACCCGACGGAGATCAAAGAAATCAAAAACAAAGAAAGAAGGATAGAACGGAGAAAGAGAAAGCTTAAAGAAGAACTCATTGAAATTGAACAGCAAGAACAACAAACACAAAACACAGCAGACTTTTTTGAAGTCTTTAACCACGAGCCAAGCTCACAACCAGCTCCTCTTCCTGAGGTTGAGGAGCTGGATCCAATAAAACTCTTTTTAGGAGGTGAAGAGCAATGACGCACGCAGAACAAGTCCTAACTGCAACTTTGCAAGCCCTAAGACGCCTTAGGGCAGAGCAAACCATACCATTGCACGCTATTGTGTGGGGCAAGTGGGGGACAGGTAAAACTGTCTCTGCACAGAAGATAGCAAAAAAGGAACAAGACGTTTTCTATGTCAAAGCCCCCGACTGGGGGATAACACGAGGTAGGCTTTACAGGTTAATAGGGTTTAGTCTTGGATGCGGTGCGAGATCTACTTATGAGGCTACTTTAGACCTTATCAAGCATCACTTGCTGTACTACAATCTTAGACCGATCTTAATCTTTGATGAGGCACAGAGGTTTTTAAGGAACACGCACATACTCAACGAGTTAAAAGACATTAGCGAGGATGAGGAACTGTCATTCAGCTACATCTTCCTAGGGGATCAGAGTATTCCAAGGCTTATTTCATCATATGATCATAGCTTATTTAGGAGGTTCGCCATTAAAAAGGAACTTCAACCATTAACAGAAGAAACCGTGAAATTTCTAATAAAAGAATACCGCATACAAGCAGATCCCACACCGATATATCACTATGCAAGAGAGAAGAACTGGACCACTTTGGATGTGGCAATTTGCTTGCAAGCAATTAAGAGTCAAAAGATAGAGTCTACGGTGGAACTGGACAAGATAGCAAAGGCGTTAGGGAGGTGAAGCATGACGGACGGGAAGATCTGGGAGGTTATGTTAAAGCTGAGGGTTTTCACTCCGTGGATGGTTTTGAAAGAATTAAACCCGCCATCCTTTCTCAGACAGTATGTAAAAAGGAAGATCAGAAGCCTAATAAACGCACAAGTCAAGGCGGGTATCCTCCGAGTTCTCAACGATGACCCTCCAGTGTTCGGTTTTCCGGGTGAGTCTGTAGAAAAGATACAAAGGAAATGCAATGTTTGTGGAAAAGCTTTTATCCCAGTCCAAGACAGCGACCAGCATTGCAGTGATGAATGCGAGAGAGAATACAGGAAGAGGAGACAAAGGAGGGCTGTAGAATGACGGAGAAACAAATACTCAAGAAAATAGACAAAGCTTTAGAGTTCCTTATGCAAAGAGATATAAGGGGAGCGTTAAGAGTGTTAATTGAACTGAAGACAAGGCTGGAAATGGAAATGAAGGAAGAGGAGGAAGACAAAGAAGAAGGGAAGAAGTTGCAACACCTGATGGGATGGTACCTGAAACTTTGGGATAACCGACCGCCCGAATCCCTAAGGTTTGTGGATTACAAGCATATCATAGGAAAGCACCTCAAACAACTTATGGAGATATACGAAAGAAACGGAGAAGATATAGAAGCCCTGAAGCGTGACTATGAAGTGTTTAAACAGTCCCGCAAAGACTGGAACGGAATATTACAGTTCCGCCAGAACCTGCCAAACCTAAAGAAAGCAAAAGGAAACGAATGGAGCTCTTTAGACAACCGGCGCGGGAAAGACTACTACTTAAAAGATTGGGGAGAGGAGAAGGAAGGGAAAAACAAACTTTGGGAGGACCACGATAATGAAATCCCGTTTGCATAAACAAAATCTGGTGAGAAGTGTGCTGTATAGGATAGCGATGGAAGAACTTGTAGAAGATGCGAAAGAGGTAATAGAAATCAAGACGATCAACGGCAACGAAAAGCTATACAAACTCGTCGTGCGTGTCAAAGACAAAGAAGGAGAATACATCGCACACGCTGTGATAAGACTGACCCCCCCCTCAACCAACGAAGGGTACATCTGGAGGCTTGTAGATTTTTGGTGGGAGGAAAAATGAAGGCTTTCAAAACAATAGATGACATCAAAAAAGTCTACGGTGATGTGGAGATAAACGAGGGGGCAGATGTATGGATAGTAAGCAGAAGAGGTGCAGTGTTCTTTCTACCCAAACCATTACAAAAAGAAAGAATCATGATATCGATGAGAACAAACGGGTTCCCTGAGAAGTATCTGAAGATAGCTCTCAATGGAGTGCAAGAGACTGAAGCCATCAGAAAAATTAGGGTGGTAAAGAAGAAAGGCGTAATCCTTGACGGCAAACCTGGCGTTGGAAAATCAATTGCATGCACGTGGAAGATAGCTAAGCTTCTTCAGTATAGAGAAGTTTTATCTGAACTATGTGGGATGTAAAGACTGAGATGTTTGGAAATGATTTATTAGGAAAAGTGTTTTATCTGAACTATGTGGGATGTAAAGTGGGATGTAAAGTAAGAAGCCTATTCAAAAAGCTTAACAGCTTCCC
>WUQU01000415.1 GCA_009889605.1 Candidatus Bathyarchaeota archaeon
CTTCCCCCTGAGTTAGGGAAGCAATTAGAGCCATATGCTTTAGTTTTAGCAAAGGCGGGAGATATCTATGGATTTCGTTATCAGAAGCAGTTACAAGGGCTTGCTATGGCAAGTGCTCTTAGGGAAGGAAGAAGTGAAGTTACGCAAGAAGATATTGACAGAATTAAGAGGCTTTGCAGGTATATCAACTTGGAGTATGTAGCGATATGAAGGAGAAGATTTTATTTATCAGTGCTTTAAGTTTTATTCTTGCGATTTGGCTTTCTTTCACTCTTTTTCTGTTTTATTTTCTCCCGATGAGAATACTGAAGTTAGACCCAGATTTTTACTTTGGCGTAGGTTTATCTTTCATTTACATTTGGCTTATGAATTGGATAATTAGACAGTTTTAAAAGAAGGAGGAGAAAGATGACAACTTTTTCAATAGCAATCTGGGGACTTGAGAAAACAGGGAAGACACATTTCTCTTTGACATTTCCAGAGCCGATTTACTTTTTTAATTTCGACTTCGGATTACATCGTGTATTGCCTAAGTTAAAGGATAAACTGATTAAAGTTTTTGACTACGATATGAGCGAAGGGAATTTTCAAGAGTTGTGGAAGAAGTTTAGAGTTGATTACAAAAAGGCTCTTGAGGAAGCAACTACAATTGCTATTGACACTGCTACTCAACTTTGGGAATTAGTTCGTCTTTCTTATCTTGATGAACTAAGCAGTGAGGAAAAAGAAAGGCAACGTCTGTTGCCATATGAATACGCTGAGCCAAATAGTCGGTTTCAATCTTTAATTTACAGGGCAAAGGTAGCAGGTAAATATTTAGTTCTCATTCATAGAGCGAGAGATGAATATGTTGGCGACAAATCTACCGGGAGAAAAGAATTAGCGGGGTTCAAAGACACGAAAGCACTGGTAGATATGACTTTACATTTCAGCCTTGATGGAAATGTTCCAATAGCGACATTTGAGAGTTGTGGATTTAGTCTTGCACTTAACGGGCTTAGAGTTAAGAACATAGACTTCAAGGCACTGGAGACAATAATCTCCAAAGTGCTTGAGGGAATATAGGAAAGGAGGTAAGAGATGATAGAGTTTCGAATTGACGCAGAGAACAACAAAATCATCTTGGAGATTGAAGAAGATGGTATTCACATTCGTATGGAGGCAGAGAAAAATGTCTCCTACAAAGCAAGGGATTTATTGAATTGGTATCTAAATCAGTGGTGGAAAATTCACGATTAACATTTACGATTGAAAGGAGGTGTAAAGATGACACAACTGAATATTGAAAAGATAGCAGAAATTCTTAGGCAAGCAGGTTACGAGGTTAAACCTATCAAGGAGGAAGCAGAGATTAAGAAGGAGGAAAAGATGGAGGTTAAGAAAGAGATAGCGGAGGAAAAGATAATAGCAGAGGAAATCGGAGATGAAGTTGTATTCCGCGCACCTGAGAGTGAGTTTGTGGCAGAGTTGCCTATCGGTATTCACAAAGCCTTTATTTATGACAAACCTCGTATTATTGAAGCGAGAACTGGGACAAAGCAAATTGTTTTCCCATTTGAGTTTGATGAACCATATGAAGGTTTGCGAGGCTCTTTCTTTATCTCACTTCCAGCGGGTCTGAGACAGTTGCGGAGAACTCTTGACAATTTGAAAGTCAAGTTCACACGCAAAGGTGATTTAGTCTCCTTTATGCCCGAAGAGGCAGTGGGAGCGAGGTGTAAGGTAGTTGTTAGAGAGCGTGTTTACGAGGGAAAAAAGAGCCACAGAATAGTGGCGACACTGCCTCTGGAGGAAGAAGAAGAACTGATTGACTAAGAGAGGGAGGAAATGACGGAGATAATCTCTATCAATAGCCGTGAGCCTCTGGAAATCAAAGTAGAGACTTTAGCAGTTGGTGATTTTAAAGTAACTCTTTCTACAGGGCAAGTTGCGATTTTTGAGAGAAAAACGATATCTGATTTGTTCAAAAGTCTTCAAGAGGGTAGACTACAGGATCAGATAATCCGAATGTCTGAGTATGATTTCCCATTTATTTTTGTGGAAGGTAGAATTAGCGATTTACCAGAGAATGTTTCTCCAAAGGCGTTTAGGAACTTACTGCTAAGTCTTAAACTTCACGGCTTAATAGTAGAACGAACAACTGATTTTGAGCACACA
>WUQU01000416.1 GCA_009889605.1 Candidatus Bathyarchaeota archaeon
CAAACGCAACATCCAGTATACATTCTAACTGCTTCAGGAACTGGTGCGCTAGAAACAGCGATGGTAAATTTAATGGATCGTGGTGAGAAGGCAATAATTGTAAATGCTGGTAAATTTGGGGAAAGATGGGTGGACATTGCTAAAGCTTATGGCATCGTACCTGTTGAAATTAAACTTCCTTGGGGGAAGGCAGTAACGCCAGAGATGATAGAGAAAGCAATGAAAGAAAATCCGGGCGCAAAAGTTGTATTTACAACCTATAGCGAAACGCCAACAGGTACAGTTATTGACCTTGAAAACATAGCAAAACTCACAAAAGATACAGATGTTATACTCGTCACTGATGCCGTCAGTGGTTTATTGGCTGAACCGCTAAAAATGGACGAATGGGGGATTGATGTTGTTGTTTCAGGCGCTCAAAAGGGTTGGATGCTGCCTCCAGGACTCGCTTTCATTGCAATAAATGACAAAGCCTATGCAAAAGTTGAAAAATGTGCAAATAGTAGATACTACTTTGACTTAAGAAAATACAAAAAGAGTTCTCCCGACAATCCTTGGACAACGGCAGTCAACCTTATTTATATGTTAAACAAAGCGGTTAAGATGTTAAAAGAAGAAGGAATTGAAAATGTTTGGGCAAGGCACGCTCTTCTCGGGGAAGCAACAAGGGCAGCCATAAAGGCGATGAACCTCACATTTTTCTCAGAAAGGCCAGGGAATGTACTGACTGCCGTTAATTCTCCAGAAGGTGTTCCAGCTAGCAAGATAACGAAATTAATGAGAGATAAATACGGCATCACAATAGCGGCTGGTCAAGAACCAATGAAAGATGAGCTCTTCAGAATTTCGCATCTTGGATGGGTAAGTCCGTTTGATATTATTACGGGTATCACAGCTCTTGAATTTGCATTGAATGAACTTGGTTACAAAGTTGAGATTGGAAAAGGAGTCTTGGCTGCCGAAGAAGTTCTCTTCAAAGGGCTGGTGAAATAGTATGAGAATTCATATAAATGATCCTCTTGACAAGCAAGCAACGGAAAGATTAGCGAGTACACCGAATGTGGTACTCACTTCCCAGCACTACGAAAAAGACGAGTTAATAAAG
>WUQU01000417.1 GCA_009889605.1 Candidatus Bathyarchaeota archaeon
AACTTCATGTTTTATGCCTTCATGAGCCTTGAGGAGTTCTCTAACGTTTTCAACCATACCTTTTCAAGTCCTCTAATTTCAGTAATAACCTTAAGCTTATAGAAAAGGCATTTGGCCGCTTAAAGGCCTTGTCCATATTATAAATAGTTTGCTTTGCATGATTTATTGTATGTTTCTTTTTCTGGGTTCGCACTAATAATATTTTGTTTTATACTTGAAGACCTTTTCAAGTGAAGACTAGGAAAATGGGGCGCAACAAGATCACAGGAGCTCTTTGAGGGTTCTGTTTGTTTCGGTTTTCTTTATGCAAATGCTTACTGGAGTTGTTGGGTTGGCGGTGCCTATTTATGCCGCAGGTTTAGGCGCTTCGCCGCTGCTTGTGGGGGTTATAGGTGCCACTGGAGGTTTAACATACTCGTTTATGCCTCTTGCCGCAGGAGTACTTTCAGACAAGGTTAGAAAACTATTGGTTTTAACTGCCATGCTTCTTTACGGTTTATCCTGCAGCCTTTACGTCTTAACTGAAGACACTATCATGCTTATTCCAGTAAAAGCACTGGAATGGGTTGCCGTAGCCATATTTTGGCCTTCAATTGAAGCGTTGATAACGGAATTCAGCGGAGAAACACTTGAGCAGAACTTGAAAAAGTTTAATCTCTCATGGGGCTCCGCAACCATACTAAGCCCCATAATAGGTGGCTCGCTCATCAGCTTATCAGGGATAAAGGCGCCTTTCTTCCTGTCTTTAGCGGTTTCCCTTGTTTTGGCTTTACTAGCAGCAAAAGCGATTAAGGAACAGCAGAAACATTTACAGAAACCAAAACAAGAAGTGCCCAATCAGAAGAAAAAGAACACAGGGTCAATTGTCCCAGCAGTGGTCTCCATCATACTGTTCTCTTTCATAGGGGGAATCATATACAACCTATTCCCAGCCCAAGCCACAAATATAAACATACCAGCCTACGAAATTGGACTTATAATTTTCGCAAATGGACTTTTTAGGCTGGTAGCTTTCACTCAAGCCTATAAAATAGAGGAAAAAATAGGGAAAACTTGCACGTTTCTGGTGGGGGCATCAGTTCTTGCAATCGCCTCAGCCTTAGCCGCAACCAGTTCAACAGTGTTATTTTTTGCCTTAGCCTTCTCCATATTCGGTTTAGGAATGGGAATCCTTTACGCCGCTTCAATCGCGCACGTTCTCAAAAACAGAAGTCACGCCAAGGGCTATGCTGCCGGCCTCTTTGAAAGCCTCATAGGGATAGGAAACTTTTTAGGTTCAGCCGCAGGTGGAACCGCATCAGAATATTTCTCACCAAACATGCCACACCTCCTAAGCTTGCTTATTAGTTTGGCTGTTGCATCATACCAAAGCACGCGCCTGATAAAGAGTAAAACTCGTTCCACTGCATAAGGCCTACAAGATTCCGTGTTGAATAACGTTTTAAATTGGCGTTACTTCTATTTTTCAGAAAGAGGCTAGGGCGTATTCAAGTGAAAATAGCAGAGCTGCCGGTTCCAGAATCCGTTAAAGCAGTGCTAATTAGAAACAGTGTAGTTGAGCTTTATCCGCCGCAGGCTGAAGCCGTAAAAGCCGGAGTCCTTGAAGGGCGGAACCTTGTTTTGGCTAGTCCTACGGCTTCAGGCAAAACTTTGATTGCTGAACTGTGCGCTCTTAAGCATGTTTTAGAGAAGGAAGGAAAAGTGGTTTATTTATCGCCTTTAAGGGCCCTAGCCAGCGAGAAATATGAAGAGTTTAGAAAGTATTCAGTTATAACAAAGCCCGATGGGAAACGCGTAAGCATAGGAATATCTACAGGTGATTATGACAGTTCTGATCCGTGGCTTGAACGTTACGATATAATTGTTTCCACAAATGAGAAAATGGATTCTCTTTTGAGGCATAAAGCCAAATGGATGGATGAAATCTCGCTGGTAATAGCTGACGAAGTGCACTTGCTGAATGAGGCGGAGCGAGGCCCGACCCTTGAAGTGGTTTTGGCAAGGCTAATGCAGACGAACCCGGAAATTCAGATTTTGGCTTTAAGCGCAACTATAAACAATGTCGAAGAAATTGCAGGTTGGCTTAAGGCAGAATACGTAACAACGGAGTGGCGTCCCATAGTGTTGAAAGAGGGAATTCTTCTTCACAATGAAATCCAGTTTAAAGATGGAGATGCCAAAAAAATAGAGAAGGAAACTGGAAACCCAGCCATAAACCTGGCCTTAAACACTGTTAAAACCGGTGGACAAGCACTCATATTTGCTTCTACTAGGAAGAACGCGGTTACAATCGCGAAAAAGGTTGCAGCAAAAATTGAACAAGCATTATCAAAGACAATGAAACGCGCCTTAGAACGTGAAGCCGAAAGAATTTTGGCGGCGAGTGAAAAAACAAGCATAAGCGAACTGTTGGCAGAACTTGTCAAATGTGGAGTGGCGTTCCACCACGCAGGTTTAGGCGGAGCTCACAGAAAAATAATAGAAGATGCTTTTAGAGAGGGAAAAATCAAGGTTTTGACAGCCACGCCTACACTGGCTTTCGGGGTAAACCTACCCGCGAGAACAGTCATCATCCAAGATTATAGACGGTATGAACCTGGATACGGCTACTATCCCATAAGCGTGTTGGAATACAAGCAAATGTCAGGCCGCGCTGGAAGGCCAAAATACGACAAAATTGGAGAGGCGATTCTCATCGCTAAGACTGCTGACGAAGCGGACTATCTCATGGAAAGTTACGTTCTCGCGAAACCCGAACGCGTATGGTCCAGACTTGCTGTGGAAAGAATCTTACGGTCACACGTGCTTGCAACAATAGCGGCAGACTCCGCCCACACCGAGTATGGCGTATATGATTTTTTCAGTAAAACCTTTTACGCTTTTCAATACGATGTCGGCGCCATAAAACACATCATTGCAAGAATCCTCAAGTACCTTTACGATGAAGAAATGATTGACGCCAGCGGCGGAAACATTCACGCCACAAAGTTTGGAAAGCGTGTCAGCGAACTCTACATAGACCCTGTTTCGGCGGTGGTTATCCGCAACGCGTTAAGACAAAAACCAGCTTTCCTAACTGAGTTAAGCCTTCTCCACATGGTTGCCCACACGCCAGACATGAGGCCGCTGTTGAGGCCATACTCAAGCGAGCTAGATAAGCTGGCTGTTTTCATGGAAGAACACAGAGACGAGTTCCTAGTGCCGGTGCCTAATGAATGGGAAGACCGTATAAACTATGAAAACTTTCTAGGCGAAGTTAAAACAGCCATGACGCTTAAGGCATGGATTGAAGAAAAAAGCGAAGACGAAATCATAGAACGCTTCCATGTGCAGCCAGGCGACCTCTACAGAACCATAGAAAGCGCCAAGTGGCTTCTATACGCGACAAACGAGTTGGCGGTGCTTTTCGGCAACAACGAAGTGCAACCCTTAACATTAGAGCTTATGGAAAGAGTGGAAAAAGGCGTCAAAAAAGAGCTTTTGCCCATAGTTAAACTCGAAGGCGTTGGCAGAATCCGCGGACGCATCCTCTACAACGCAGGATACAAAACCAGAGAAGACATAAAACACGCGAAAATTGAAGACTTGATGAACCTACCGCTAATAGGGCCTAAACTAGCAAAGAAAATAAAAAGCCAAGTTGGCGGCTTCGTAAAAAAGGATGCATGGGAAAAAATTGAAAAAGGAGAAGAATGGAGACAAAAAGCCCTAACAGAATACTAATTTAGACTTTTCCTCTGTTTTTACGTTCCTTTTTGGTTTTTTCCACCATAAGCTCTATCTGCTGCAACGCGGTGCCCAAATAGTTCCACGGGTTTAAAGCCTCATCAATTTCTTCCGCGCTTAATTTTCCGCTTACAACCTTATCTTCTAATAGAATTTCTCTGAAGGGACGCTTTTCCATCTCACTTTTAATTGTCAATTTTCGCAATAACTCATGAGCCTCTTGGCGGCTCATCCCTTTCCGTGTTAAGGCTATCATAACAGCCTCAGACATGGCGCGTCCCTTGGTTATTTCCATGTTTTTAAGCATCCGCTGCTCATCAACATGCAAATTAGCAACAATATTGGTCATTAAAAACAGCAGATAATCGGTTAAGATACACGCTTCTGGGATTAGGAAGCGTTCAGCAGAAGACTGGGTCAAGTCCCTTTCATGCCAGGTTGTAACATTCTCCAAAGCGGGAATCACAAGGCTTCTGACTATGCGAGCTAAACCGCAGACTCTTTCGCATGTTTCAGGATTACGCTTATGAGGCATTGTGGAACTGCCCACCTGCTTTTCCTCTTCAAAAGACTCAAAAAGCTCACCTATTTCAGGCCTTTGCAACTCCCGAATTTCAGTGGCAAAATTTTCCAAGCTTGAAACTATTAAAGCTAAAGCGCATACAAGTTCAGCGTGACGGTCCCTCTGCACAATCTGAGTGGAAATATCCGCGGGCTTTAATCCTAACCTCTGCATGACAAGCTCCTGAATTTTGATGGCGTGCTCGCCTAAACCCGCCTGGGTGCCCACTGCTCCGCTCATTTTCCCCACTAAAACGCGTTCACGGCATTGTCTAATCCTTTCAATATGCCTTGATATTTCCCGCATCCAAACTGCAAACTTGAAGCCCAAAGTTATAGGGAGCGCGTGTTGCCCGTGAGTTCGGCCCATCATAAGCGTTTTCTTGTATTGCAAAGCATTATCCATCAAAATTTTCTCCAGTTTATCCAGTTTTTCTTCTATAAGCGCCAACGCTTCTTTCAGCTGCAAAGCAGTGGCAGTGTCAACAATATCGTAGCTTGTGGCGCCAAGATGCACATAGGCGCCGCTGGAGCCGCTGGCCTCTGCTAAAGCCCTAACCAAAGCAGCTACATCATGTTTAATTTCCCGTTCAATCTCTTTCACGCGAGCCAGCTTGACATTTTCCAGCGAAGCTGCAGACATAATCCTTTCAGCATCTTCCCGCGGTATATTGCCGACTTCAGCATGCGCCCAAGCCAAGGCAGCCTCCACGTCTAACATTTTCTGAACACGAGCTTCTTCTTCGAAAATTCGCCGCATTTCAGGCGTTCCATAACGCCCAGTATCAATAGGAAGGATAGGCAAACATTAACCTCCGCAAAAACATAGAACAAATAAAGATTAATGTTTTACCCAACAATCTAGGGTACTTAGCGAAAGGTTCCATAAAATGAAAGGGATTGTGGCCGTTTTAGACAAAAAAGCAGATTGTGCAGCGCAAAATGTAGCGGTAATGCTTGAAACCTTGAGGCATAAGGGTGCTGACGCTTTTGGAGTAGCCTCACCAAGCTATTCTGAAATAAAACCAAGCTTAGAACAACTGCAAATTCATGATTTCAGAACTTCAGTTGCCGTCGGGCACGTCTTTTTAAAGATTCTAGCTCACGACAAGCCACAGTTTGTGGCGCTTAAAAAGGCTACAATTGTTTTTGATGGAAGAATTTACCAGCCAAGAAGGCTTTTGGGCTTAGCCAACATTTCCGGAGTGAGGGATGCAGAAACTATAATTAGAAGATTTGATGGAAGCTTTGCCTTTGCCATAGCTGACACGGATAGGCTTATTGTAGGCAGAGACTCTTTAGGGTTATACCCGCTTTACTACGGCGAAAACGGAGAGTTATTCGCCGTGGCATCTGAATGCAAGGCGCTATGGAAAATAGGCTTAGAAAAAGTGAACTCTTTCCCGCCGGGACACATAGCCGTGATAGACAGAAAAGGCGCCAAAATAAAGCCGGTTAAACCTATCAAAAGCTCAAGCGCCACAAGCATAACCATGGAAGAGGCTGTTGAAAAACTGCAGAGGCTTTTACAAAAATCGGTTAAGGAAAAAGTTTTAGGTTTAAGGGAGGTTGCAGTGGCTTTTTCAGGCGGTTTAGACAGCAGCCTAGTCGCATTTTTAGCAAAAAATGCTGGCGCCGAGGTGCACCTAATCCACGTAAGTCTAGAAAACCAGTTGGAGACAATGCAAGCCAGAGAAGCAGCTGCTTCGCTCGGGCTACCCATTCACATTTACCTTTACGGCGAAAAAGATGTGGAAAACGTTCTTCCAAAAGTACTGTGGGCTGTGGAAAGTTCAGACCCTATCAAAGCAAGCATTGGAATACCGCTTTTTTGGACTGCCGAAAAAACTGCTGAAACGGGGTTTAAAGTTTTGTTGGCTGGACAAGGGGCAGATGAACTTTTTGGAGGTTACATGCAATATTTAAATTTGTATATGCAACGCGGAGAAGAGGATGCACAGAAAAAAATATTCAATGACATTCTAAAAATGCATGAAACAAATTTTGAAAGAGACAGCAAAATATGCAACCTCTACAATGTGGAGCTCCGTTTACCCTTTGCCACACGCCAGCTGACAGAGTTCGCGTTAAGTCTTCCATTACAATTTAAAATTGAAGCAAAAAGCGCTTCTAGAAAGATTGTGCTGAGAAAAGCTGCTGAAAAAATGGGGCTCCCACCGCAGATAACAAACAAGCCTAAAAAGGCCATACAATACGCTACTGGAGTTAGCAAAACCCTAAAGAAAATGGCAAAAAGGAACAAGCTGACTTTAAAGGAGTATCTTCAAAAAGTTTTCCAAGAGCTTTCAATAATTTGAGCTAAATACATTAAAAAAGACAAACGCTGGAAAAATAAAAAGGTGGAAGGAAGTTACTCGATAACTTGGATGGCGCCTTCTGGACACTGGGCTTCACATGCTCTGCAGACTAAGCATTCCTCAACTCTCACTGGGACGGATTTACCTTCTTTGAGTTCATAAACGCCTACAGGGCATGTGTCCACGCATGTGCCACATCCAGTGCACTTGTGATTGTCAACCACTATCTTCACCATTTTGCTTCCTCCTTCAACTAGATTTCCTTCAAAAATAATTGCAAAATAAAAGGTTTTAGGTTCGCTAACGCATTTCTTCACGGAGTCTCATGAGAATTCCACTTATCTTAGTTTCAGCATTTGCCTTTCTGAGCTCGTAGTCTCCGAGAAGTTTGCGGTAAGCCTCTAATGAAAGTTCGCCTCTGCGGTGCCGCACTCCAATGCTGTGGATGTTGACCTCAACCTCGCTGATTTCAGCCTCAGCCACTTCAAGCTGGCGCATCAAATCCGCATAGCGACCGCCCGCCGCACGCAACTTCTGCTTCAAATCATCCAAGGTTCTAGACAAAGTTGCAAGACGAGTTTCCAAAGTTTTCCTTTGCATCTTATACCTCCGTCTAGGAATTCTACCCCTACGCAACCCAGCTTCAAGAGACGCCATTTCCAAGATTATTTCCCTTTTTTCTTCATAAGCACTGACAAACGATCGAATAATCTCGGGGCTAAAACGCACCGCCACGGTTGGCGCAATAACAGGTGCTGGCGCCTTAGGTCTTTTCACAATAGCAACAATAATGCATCCGAAAGTTGCCAAAGCCCAAATCCACAGTGTAGGACGGAAAGATAACCACAAAGGATTGTACTGATAAACAATTTCTAAGGTAAATGCGTCTAAGAAAAATACTCCTTGCCTACTAACACTCACTTGTTCTTTGAAAACATCTTTCAATATGTTGTAGTCACCGCCATCATAGCTTACTGTTAATATCCTGGCGCCCTCGGGTAAAACCAAAGTTACACATGTTTGACCGATGTAATAGTCCAAATGTTGAAAATTGAGAAGAGCAAACTCTATTTCGGCAGAACCGTTTTGTTTTATGTAAACAGCCCTTGGTAAGTTGTATTTTACAACAAAAACTGTGGACTGCCCGCTTTCCAACGGCAAAACTAAACTCACTTGATAACGGTTAGTTTCAGCATCAACCAAAGTTGGAGATGTCCCAGCTTTTCTTCCAAACTCGTCTTCTGACGTTACAGCAGAAGCGTTGGGAGGCAGAACCACATTGACGGAAGTGATTTCCTTAGGGGAAATGTTTTTCACATAATAATTGTCGGACACTTCTATATCACCAACACCGTCTAATCTAATTTCTCTCCTCAGCTTTTCCACAATAAGCAATTGGATGTCATTCCCTGTCAGCATAAAAGTTACATTTGCAGGCTCGTAAGCGAAAGATTGCAAACTTGTTTTTGAATAATTCAAACCTGCAACTGTTCCGTTAAGATACTGTGCATTTTTAGGCAAAACAACAGAACAATTGCACATAGACGCGGATGTGATAAAAGCTGGATAGGCTGGAAAACCCAAGGTGTAAAGACTTGTGTTTTGAGCATTCTGCGTGATGAGACTATTCGAAAGCACAAATATTACTGTGAAAGCATGTGGAGTTTCCTGCTGAGAAAAGTCGACTTTAAAACCGTAGAAGCCAACACGGTTACCTAAAGGAACATTGGCAGTCACAGAGTATTTTTGTGATGGATTGGCAGCGTTATACGCCGCGCAGCGCATAACAAGGGAACCATATTGATACGGAAGGCCTATAAGGAAACCACCAGACGCTGTCCCACTTATTTTGATGGTGTCGTTTACTAAAATGTAGCCATTGCCCATAACTTCAACCCTATGATTAACCCATTCTATGGAATATGTGCTGCTTGTCTCTTCAGCCTCAACACGTTTAACATAAAAAATGCTTGAAAGGAGAATTAAACCTATGACAGCGAACAAGACAACCGTGGTGACCTTTATTTTCAAATGCGCTCCTCCATGTTTCGCCGAATCTGGCTTTCTAATATTAAACACCTATTTATTTAACTTTTAGAATTTAGGCTTTCAAATGTTGCGTTAAAGTAACACAAAAAGGCTTCTGGCTGTTACGGTTTAACGTGAAAACGCCGCCAGAGCATGTTGAAGGCGGTTCTCAGAACCCTCCATGCTTAAGATAGTAGTTCTCCTCTTTTTTAGAGCCGAAACTTCTTAAGCCATTCTCTTTAAGTTGTTTCCGCAGTTTCTCAGCGTACCCCTTTTCTATTTCGCCTCTTTTCTCCATGTAGGCGATTATCTCTTCTGCCTGTTCGTCTGTGTCGCATCGCCTTAGGAAATCAATTACGTCAGGGTCATAGTGGGTGAACCTTTTTGAAGCCGCTTTTTCTCCAGCTTGAACATCTGTTCTTACAGAATTTACAACTGTTTTATTTTCTCCAGATTCCAGCTCTTTTGCCAGGTTTGGAAACAGTTTCCGAAATGTTTCTTTGTCGAATTCCACAAGGCTACCTTCATACAATCCTTATTAATTCCTTATTAAAATCGGGTATTTAAGCATCTTTAAAGGATAATAAAGGAAGCCATCAAAGTAATTAGGACCCTTCTTCAGTGGTCAAAATAGTCGGTTTTTGGGGTAAATTTAGAAGGAAGTTTAACGTTTAATCACTTTCTCATACAATGCAATGGTCCGTTCAGCAACTTTTTCCCAGGTGAAATCGTTTAATACCCGTTTTCTTCCATTTTTTCCAAGCCATTTCCTTTTTTCGGGACTTTCTAAAGCATTGTTGATTCCCCAAGCGATATCTGAAGGGTTACTTGGGTCTATATGAAAGCCACATTGTTCTTCACCGCAGCATATGACAAATTCCCGCATACCGCTAACGCCGGCTGCGCCTACAACCACTGGGCGTTCCATGCTCATTGCTTCTAAAGCCACTATGCCAAAAGGCTCGTAGAGGCTTGGGAAAACAGCTACGTCGCATGCGGCATAATGTAAAATGCGTTCTTCTTCAGAAACAAAGCTGAAGTTCAATTTCACAAAGTCTTCTAGCCTCATGGTTTTGACCAGGTTTTTTAGGTATTCTTGCATATCGCCGACGCCGACCACAACAAGCTTAGCCTTTGGATATCTTTGCAAAACATGCGGCATAGCCATAATGAGTCTATCAACGCCCTTAACGCCTACAAGTCTTCCAATAAAAAGAATCATCAGCTCGTCTTCTTTTATGCCGTATGATTCCTTTAACTTCTTAACCTCTTCAGCCTTTACGTTTTCCGGATTGTATTTTTGTGGGTCAACACCGTTGTGGCATACTTCTATTTTGTCTTTGGGGAAACCAAGTTTTATAAGCTCGTCTTTCATGGCGTAGGAAACTGTGATGACCATGTCAGCTGCTTTGGCACCACGAAGCTCGATGCTGCTTACAACTTCGGAGCCGTTTCCAAGGGTTCTTCCCCGCTCTGTTGAGTGAACGTGAAAAACTAGGGGCAGCCCTGTTTCTTTTTTAATGGTTATCCCAGAAATAACTGAAAGCCAGTCATGCGCAATCACAATGTCGTATTTAAAATTCTCTTTTCTTACAAGCTCATTGACAAGTTTTGAAGCGCTCAAATAGTTGTATACAAGGATTTTCGAGAAAAGCTGAATACCTCTGCCCCATTTTTTAACGTCGTCAGCAACCACATCAGGCAGAGAATCTGAAACGTCAATGTGAAGGGGGCGGTGAATCTCTATGCCCCGCCAAATCTCCCTCGTAGGGAGAGAACCTTCATCATCGTTCATAGTGAAAACTGTAACATCATGATCCATTAAAACAAATTTTCTAGTGATTTCAGCGGCATAGGTCCCTAGGCCGCCGACAATTTTTGGCGGATACTCGTAGACAAGTACAGCCATTTTCATAGCAATCTTCTCATCTTTTGAGTTTTGTGAGCATTACTGTAACAAGAGGGGTCTTATTTATGTTTTCTAAAGAAAAGTATCGTGGGCAAGCTTGACAACAAAAAATTGGACCCCCTAGTTATCGCTTTAATTTCTTTTTAGGGATTACTCTGCCGCGAGGAAAACAGCAGACTTGTTTTACGAAATTATAAGAAGGTGTTTTAGACGGGTTTGAATCTTTTTTTAAGCTTCTCAAGTACTTGTGGTAAAGTGGTGTATTCCATAGCCTCAACGCTAAGCCTTGCAGGTTCAAACTCGCCCATGCGTCTAAGCATCGAAGCATACTTCAAAGCTTCCTGTCTTGCCATGCTAAACGCTGGATCAGCAAACAAGTCAGCTATCAGAGGTTCTCCTTCATCGTCACTTGCAATTGAACCGTTGGCAACTTGAAATCCTAAGGCAACCACTCTCGGCGGACCGTCAAATAAGGTGCACCGTGCATCTTTTAATCCAACAGGCATTAACGGCCCCCAGTGGCTTCCCCGCATCCACCCCGCCACCAGATAACTATGCATGAAAGGCACAAGGATTTCTCCGACTGCAGGCAAGCCATGCTGAGCGCGCACCATCATAACTGGATCATCTTTGCCAACGTATTTGCCAGCAATTAAAGATAAACGCGAAACGCTGCTTGATGCACATATTAGGTCATCTCTGGCTCGCCAAACCCTGGAAACCACATAACGCTCTACAGTTCCTATTAGGGCAACCAACTCATACATTTCTTCTGGGCATTTAACGACAACGCTTTGACTTTCTTGGGCATCTATAACTTCAAATTTAAAACCTCCAGCCATGTTTGGGTCAATAACAAGGCCCGCTGTATTCATAGGGTCAGCAAAAATTCTAAACAGAGGCAGGTTAAAACTTCCAGCAGAAGTTTTGTCAGCTGCGAAAATCACAATTGGGTCGGAGGCTCTTTCCTCGATTTCCATTTCAGCCACTCCGGGGCCCAATCCGCGAACTGTACCGCTGAAAGCATTTTTAAGCAAATCTTGCCCAGCACCGTAGAGTTTCAGTTCCATAGCCTTTTTTGCCGCTTCTTGAAAAGTATCCCAGGCAAGTTGGTGAATTTCATGGTTTGACTCTCCTTTCTCGTGGACCATGAGAAGTTGCAAGTCGTCTCCAACATTAAAAACGTAGTAACTGTTTATTAAGCCGTTTTCCTTAGCCCTTTTAAGGTTTTTTTCACATATGTTCATTAAAGGTTTTGGAACTATGTGATGCCCCGCTAAAGAACCTATATCACATTTTATTAAGGAAATTGTGGTTTTTCTAGCCATACATATCACTTTTAAAGCAACGATTCTAGAAGTAGTCTTTTAGCATTTAAAAGATTTCCGAAAAAAATAGGAAATAGTGAACATCATAAGTTAAGGGTGGGAAGCCTATGGATGAGTTAAGGGTTATTTCTGTGAAAATACCTGAAGAAGTTTACAAGGAAATGATTTTGAGAATTCCAGAAGGCGAAAGAAGCACTTTCATCAGAGACGCAATAATAGAAAAACTCCAAAAAGTACCGAAACCCGACAGAATCCTAGAGTTGGAGCAGAGACTGGAAAAAATAGAAGTTGAATTTTCAAAAATAAGAAAATATTTGGCAGATTTAGAAATGCTCACATACGAACGAGGGGGAACAAACCCTCACACCTTCTGTATAGATGAAACAGACCATAGAATAATAGACTATTTAATGCATTACAGAGGTGCCACAACGCCTGAACTAGCGGAATACTTGAAAACAAACAGGTGGCTGGTTCTTAATAGGCTGCGAAGAATAGAGAGGAATTCTAAAAAACAGCTTGGAAAACCCATAATAGAATACTATCCAGGAGAAAGATCAGGCAAGAAAAAAGCATGGTGGATAAAAGAAGAATTCATAGAAGGTTAAACAAAATTTGAAAGCGCTCGGGTAACAGTTAATTCCAGCAACGCCCAATTTGGATACGGGCCCGTAGCCCAGTATGGATTAAGGCGCCGAACCACACATAAAACGCGGTGCGCAAGCCTCCGGACAACTATAAAGGAGGAAAGCCGGAGAACAGGGGTTCAAATCCCCTCGGGCCCGCCAAAATGCCACCCGACGCATTTTAATACGGTTTAGTTTTTGGATTTACCCATTAAATGTCCGCCGAACCCCGTAGCCCACAATATAATCGGGTAAGCTATCATGCGCTCCATCCCGCCCTTTCCTAAACCGAGGTAAAAAGCGGCTACTTGACCACTGCCTAAGTGTAATTCTACTTCGCTAGCACCGAAAAGAACAAGCGCTACAAGTGAGATTAAACCCAAAACAACGGCGAAGTAAGACATTGGTGGCTTCTGAATTTTACAGGATTTTATGGCTGACAATGAACCGAAGAGGAAAGCAAGCAAAGAGACAAAGGTGTGGATTACACCATAGTTTTGTGGGAATAATCCTACGCCCATGGCGCCGATTCCACATAATGTCAAGAATAAAAGGAAGATTTTGTCTTGAACAAAGCCTCGCATAAAGTGAACGCTGGCAACAGCAGACAAACCCAGCACAAAAACTGAAGCGTTAAAAATTGGCGCAGACACTCCTACCCCTAAGTCGCTTATGTAATTTTCTGAAACACTGTAAGCGGGATATAGAGCTGCTGCAATGGTTAGACACAAAATAAATTGAACTGCACCAACGAATATTATTGCTCCAGCCGCCATTGCGTTAACATGTTCCATAGCAAAACTAATTCATTTTCGCCTTCATAAATTTTTAGCGACCAAAAGAGCCGCTTAAAAGTTTTTAAGCAGCTCGTCTATGGCTTTTCCAATGTTTTCGCCGACATACCCGCCTTCCAGAACAAAGAACGTTGGCTTGTTTATTGCAGATATAATTCTGCCTATTTCTCCATAGCTTTTATCAGTTAACCCTAGAGATGCTAAATCTCCGGCATAAGCGTCAAACCCTGCTGAAACGGCAACCACTTCAATCTTTCCCAAATCAACTTTGCCCAACGCCTTTTTCAGGGTTTTAAGATAAACTTCCTCTCCGCAGTCTGCCTCTAACGGAAAGTTGAAGCAATTAGCCTCAGAATGATAGCCCGTACCAGGATAATGAGGGTACCTATGAAGTGAAATGAAAGTAACTTTAGGATCTCCTAGAAAGATTTCTTGCGTTCCATTTCCATGATGCCCATCTATGTCCAAAATCAACGTTGGCTTGTCAAGATGTTTTACGGCCACTGCAACATTGTTTATGTAACAAAAGCCTTTTGTGTATGCGCCGAGCGCTGCGCCACTTTTCCCTACATGATGCCCCGGCGGCCGCATAAGCGAGAACCCATTAACTTTTGCTGCGTGTATGGCGGCACCAGCCGACAGCCTAGCATACTCGTAAATGTTTGCGTATGCAGGAGTGTCGGGGTCTTCTATTGCACCTTCTTTAAGCCTTTGAATATATGCCGCCTCATGGACTTTTAGGAGGTCTTCTTCTTTAGCTGGTTCAGGTTCCAAAAACTCGTATCCTTTTTCCTTTAGGATTTTGCAGGCTATTTTAACTCTTTTAGGGCTTTCTATGTGCCACGACCCGTACTCCAAACATTTTTCAGAGAAAACTATTTTCGGTTTCATAAGTGTTGAACCAGCTTTCGATTCTCGTTTAGCCTAATTGCTATATCCAGATATATATTAGTGTTCACATTTTAGCATTGTTGGCAGTTACAGAAGGCGAGTCAAATGATTTCGCAGAATCCATTTGCAGAATTCCGAAAAGAATGTGAAGGGATATTAAGAGAAACCCTTGATAAGGCAACTTTAAGAGAAGCCTCCAAACAATTGATTTTTGAGAGGCCGCCAGTTCTAGATTTTGGGCAGCTAGCCTCTTCAATTTGTTTTGAGCTAGCCAAACAAGTTGGCGAGAAGCCCTTTACGTTAGCTGAGCGCTTGGTAAAAGCTATAGACAAATCAAAGTTTTCTTTAGTTAAAGATGTGGCTGCGGCTGGCGGAGGCTATATAAACTTCCACGCAGATTTTGCGAAACTTTCAGCCTTAACCATTGAATCAGTTAGGCGTTTGGACGCCTCGTATGGTTTTGTTAAGGCAGATAGGCCTTTGAAAATTATTGTGGAACATACTAGTGTAAATCCACTTCACCCGATACACATAGGGCAGGCTAGAAACCCTATGCTTGGAGACGCTGTTGCCAAAATGCTAGCTTATAGAGGACACAAGGTTTCCCGCCACTATTACATAGACGATGTCGGCCGACAAACGGCGGTGATTGCCTATGGATACGAAAAACTTGGCAGACCAAAACCAACGGAAAAACTGGACCATTTTATTGGGAAAATCTACACCATAACAAGTTGTATTGTGGAAGTAAATAGGCTTAAAAAGGAACTTGAACTTGCCAAGGCAGTTTCGACAGAGGATGAGATTGCAAAAATTAATAAGGAATTGGATGATTGGGTGTCTGTGGCTTTTGAGCTTAGGGAAAAATATCCGGAACTCTTCGAAAAGCTCCTAGAAAAGATAAGCCAAGATAAAGACCCTGAAAGAAGCATAAACGAGTTAAACAGAGCATATGAGGCGGGGGATGAAAAGGCAAGGAAACTCATAAGAGAAGTCAGCGAATTGTGTTTAGAAGGGTTTAGAGAAACACTAACCCGCGCAGGAGTCTCTTATGATTCTTGGGATTGGGAAAGCGACCTTGTATGGAGCGGATTGGTTACAGAAGTCCTTCAAAGGCTAAAACAGACACCCTATGTTTTTGTTCTCGGCGGCGTACTAGAATTCGACGCTGGAAAAGTTGTTGAAGCGCTTAACCTTTGGAATAAGCTTGGCCTAAGAAAGGATTATGCTGTTCCATCGTTGACGCTTATGCGGGCTGACGGCACAACCCTATACACAACAAGGGACATAGCCTACACTTTATGGAAGTTTGAAAGAGCAGAAAAGTGCATTAACGTTATAGGTATGGAACAGACTCTTGCACAAACTCAACTTAAGATAGCCCTCTACGCTTTAGGTTACAGTCAACATGCCGAAAATCTCACCCACTTCGCCTACAACCTAGTAACTTTGCCGGGTTACAAAATGTCCAGCCGAAGAGGACGCTATATAACCTTGGATGAGGTAATGGATGAGGCAGTGAAAAGAGCCTATGAGGAAGTTTCAAAGCGTTCACCACAATTGACAGAAGAGGAGAAACGGAAGGTTGCAGAGTTCGTCGGCATAGGCGCGGTTCGCTATGCCCTTGTGGAAGTTGACCCATCAAAACCCGTTGAATTTAACTGGGACAGAGTGCTTAACTTTGAGAGAAACAGCGCACCATACATTCAGTATTCGCATGCAAGGGCTTGCAGCATTCTACGTAAAGCGTCCAGAAAGCCGAAGAACCAATCATACGAACTGTTGAAAGAGAAACTTGAACATGAACTTGTTTTGACTTTGGCTAACTTCCCAGAAGTCTTCATTGAAGCAACAGAAATGCTTAAACCGAATCTTATAGCCGATTTCGCCAATGCTCTAGCAGATAAATTTAACACTTTTTACAACGCTTTTCCAGTGATAAAAGCTGAACCACATGAACTCAGCGACGCGCGACTTGCACTGGTTGATGCTGTTAGGATAGTTTTGAGAAACGCCTTAAACCTTATAGGAATAGTTGCACCAGAAAAAATGTGACATTTAAGGTGCACCTTCAATTATGGCCGCTGCGGTGCTTGTTCCAATTCTGTTGGCGCCAGCCTCTATCATGACGACTGCATCGGCGTATGTTCTTATGCCTCCAGCGGCTTTAACACCCATGGCCTTTCCAACCACTTGACGCATGAGCTTCACATCTTCAACTGTTGCACCTTTGCCGAACAATCCGGTGGAAGTTTTAACAAAGTCTGCACCAGCTTCTTTAGCAATCTTACAGGCGGTTATTTTCTCTTCGGTTGTAAGCTGAGAGGTCTCAATAATCACTTTGACAAGTAAGTCTGAAGATAAGCGTTTAACATCAACCACCGCAGCTATATCCTTTTTCACAAGCTCATAATCTCCGGATTTTAAAGCGCTTAAGTTAATAACCATGTCTAACTCGCTTGCACCGTCTTCAACAGCCTTGATTGCCTCCAAAGCTTTTATCTCAGGTAACGCGACACCGAAGGGGAAGCCCACTGTGGAGCAAACCTTGATGTTAGAATTTCTAAGCAAAAATGAGGCAAGTTTAACATATACAGGGTTAACAACCACGCATCCAAAGCTGTATTTAATAGCTTCTTTGCACAGTTTTTCAACATCCCTTTTTGTAGCTGTTGCCCTAACAAGCGTGGAATCTATAATCTTGGCCAACTGCTCCCTTGAAACAACCATCAGCCCCACCTCACCACCGTTTAAACTGGAATTTACGCATTTATCAATTTCTGCATATTTCGCATAAGCATAATAACCGCTGTTGTACTCTACTTTTACTGTAGACTTTTTGCCATTTATTAAGCCTCAAAAACGCAGTTAAAGCTGTTTGGCGTCTCAATGCCAAACTCTTCAGTTATTGCACATTGGCTAATTATAAACCATCCAAACATTACAAACAATTATTGGAACGAAATATGGCGGGCCCGCTGGGATTTGAACCCAGGATCTCCGGCTCCGCAGGCCAGCGTCCTAATCCGTTCTAGACTACGGGCCCGATTTTTCCTATCCGAACATTTATATATCTTCCTCTCCTGTTTTCTTGATGGATCTTGGAGAGGTTTAGTTATAGATATACACTTTCAAAGAGGGTTCTTAAATTATATGAGGGTTGCGGAGAA
>WUQU01000418.1 GCA_009889605.1 Candidatus Bathyarchaeota archaeon
AAATAAAAATGAGTAATAAGAGATATACAATAAGTGACCAGCAGAGTTTAACAAACATTAACCGTAGGAACATAAACTTTTACAGTCAGAGCGGGCTTATACCAAGACCTGACAGCCGTGGAGGGGCTGCATCCTATCCAGAAGATGCACTCAACAGACTAAAAATAATCAAAGAACTCCAGAAGAGGAGATATACCCTTGATGAGATACACGACCTCTTTGAGAAGGACTACGAGAGGCTGAAAGAGAGATTTATTTATGGCAATGAGGCGGGTTTGGGTATAACAATGTCTGTGGTATCCACAAAGGAGCAATTGAGAGAGCACCTTGAGCAAAATGCAGGAGAGATATTGCAAATGGCTGAAGAACCAAATTTGGCACTTGTCAAGAAAATTGTGTCTACTCCGCAAACCTACTGTTAAAAATCTGCCTAAGTTCATAAACTATACTCCTTGATACACTTAATGGTTTCTTCCATTTTCCCTGTTTAATTCTATTTACTATCACATAGATTGATATCTCTACTGTCTTTACACTATGAAAATACCCCCCAGCGTTAACTCTCGGTACTTGTAACCTAATACAAATAAAATTACTTCCATCCAAAACCCTTTTACTTCCTCATGCTTTATTTCTGTAAGATAGCTATCTTTAATGAGTGAAAAACATTCATAGGGTAATTCCCTGCCTCTACTTTTGAAGTATTATGGCCAGTACTGTTGAATCCCTTTCTAAAAGCATTATCAGATTGAGTAGGTCCTGTGTAATTTGGGCAGTAGTCTCATGAGGCTCCATCTGGGTTAGTTATCTTCAGTGCTCCCATTGGCTTTATGCTACGGTGTTTCCATGTTAAGCCCCCCTGGAATCTTTGTATTTTATCATCTGTGGTGTTATTTTTTCTTAGATTTGCCCATTTCCAAGTACCTGTTCTGAGAGTATAAGACAGGCAAAACTTTACTTTAACCACCAAACACTTGCCAAAAGGCTTTTATGAAAATATAATAACAAGTAGATAGATAAAGGAAGGAGGTTTTGAACAGATGAGAGGAAACATAGTGAAGTTTATGATAGTTATCATGGTTACAGCTATCTTCTTTGGTATAGTGCCATCAACTGTAGATGCCAAAAGTGCTGGTATAGAGTGGGAAATCCTTAATGAAGAAGCAGAAGAACTATACAAAGCTGGAAACTATAGCCGTGGTATCATAGTTGCTCAGAAAGCTTTGCAACTTGCAGAGAAAAATGTAGGTCGTAATCATCCTGATGTGGCGAGAAGTTTGAATATTTTGGCATTACTGTACAGTGCCATGGGAGAGTATGCCAAGGCTGAACCTCTTCTTAAGCGCTCGTTAGAAATCTGGGAGAAGACACTCGGTCCTGAACATCCTGATGTAGCTACAAGTTTGAACAATTTGGCAATTTTGTATCAACGCCAAGGAGAATACGCTAAGGCTGAGCCTCTTTTTAAGCGCTCATTGGCAATCACGGAGAAGACACTTGGTCCTAACCATCCTAATGTGGCTACAAGTTTGAACAACTTGGCAGGGTTGTATTATG
>WUQU01000419.1 GCA_009889605.1 Candidatus Bathyarchaeota archaeon
ATGCACCATGCGATTTGCTGGATATCTGGAAATCACCTTCCATTTTTGCACGTATAGCGGCTGCTACAACTTTAAAGAGGTTACCAAATAAGGATAGATATATATATGAAAAGTATTCTCCTTTAAATAGCGTGAATGAAAAGTTTCCAAGTACTTTACTCGTTCACGGACTGAAGGATTCCGTGGTATCTTTTCACTCTTCGGTAAAGATGTTCAAAAAGCTTAGAGAAAATGGAATAACATCAAAGCTTCTCTTACACCCTTCCGGCGAGCACGGATTCGAATTCGTGTTGAGAGACAAGAGAACTATTGATATAATTGAAAAGACAAGCGTTTTCTTGGAGGGACAAGTATGGTAAGCTTTGAATATACCGGTAAGATTAAAGATTATACTCAAGGATATATAATGAAATCAAAAAGGTTTAGAGGTATATTTACCCGTTTTCACACGCTTTATCCAAATCCTGAAAAGGGAACAGAAATCGTCGAGTATTACCTATTCGACCCGAAGGAAGAACCAGTCGGCATTTTGTTCATACTCCATGGCCTCGGTACAAGTAATATACCGTTTTTGCTATGGATGGCAACCCACTTAGCAAATGCCAACGTGCGTGTGGTCATGCCAATTTTACCGGGTAATTTTACGCGTGTAGCTCACGGTTCAGTTAGCGGAAAGGATTTCTTTGATACGGATGTAGAGAAAGCAACAAAATTCTGGGAACAGTCTGTTGTAGATGTGCTTACCATAGTTGATCACGTTAAAGACCAAGGACTTTGGATAGACAATTCACACCTTTTCGGCTTCTGTCTCGGTGGGATGGTTTCCGTCATGATCAACGCATTTAGGAACGATTTTAAACGAACCATACTTATGACCGTTGGTGGAGAAATGGCAACATTAATGTGGCATTCACCAACCTTGGCGTATTTTAGAAGAAGTGTCGAGAAGCTTAAAGCAGGGGGTAAGATAAAACATTTTATCGATGATCAGAAAAAGTTTAAGGAAATATTTGCCCAACAACTCGCAGAGCTGGAAAAATTTAGAAGTGTTGAAGAAATGCAGAATAGTGACATACATCCATATCTCAAACTTGACCCTATCGCTTACGCTCAGTTTGTGGATAAGAGCAAAATAGTATTCGTTGAAGCGTTATTCGATAAAGCACTTCCGTTGAGAAGTAGAAAGTTGTTGTGGGAAGCACTTGGTAGACCAAGAAGGTATATAATCCCGAGTGGCCACGTCACTTGGTTGCCCTTTGGATTCATTGTCGCAAGATTCATATTGCAGAATATGGGCATAAGGGAATTCAAAAAGCAGATGGAACTGCTGAAGAAAATTGAATTGGAAGAGAAAAAATAAAAATAAGCGCCTCATAAAAGAGGCGCTTATTATATATAAGTCAAATTACTTATTCGTTAATTAGCCATTCGTATATAAGTTTCGTGTAGATTTTGATGTACTTTTTGAACGATTCTAACGACCAGGATTCATCTGGTTGGTGCATATGTGTGTCCTCTCCTGGAAACACGGCGCCGTAAGCTACTCCGTACGGTACACTCCTTGCATACGTTCCTCCGCCTATCGCTAATGGTTCCGTGGTATCTCCTGTCTCTTCCCTATAAATCCTCAGCAGTTGCTGTACAAGATCACTGTCTTTTGATACGTACAACGGCTTACTGTAACTTTTTCTTTCCACTTCAAATCCTTTCATTGCTTCTTTAATTTGAAGTGTTAGCATGTCAACGTTGTAGAATATCGGATGGCGAATGTTTATAACAGCTTCCACTATACCATTTTCAAGTTTTAAAATCCCAAGGTTGCAAGTTAACTTCCTGCTCACATCGTCCTGACCAGAAATACCAAGGCCTATGCCATAGTAGTCTTTACCAAGGCGCTCGTAAAGTGTTTGGAATACTTCACTGTTCGGTCCAAAGTCTATTCTTGAAAGGATTTCCAACATACCAGCTGCTGCGTTGATGCCAGCTTCTGGATGTGCACCGTGAGCAGATTTTCCAAAGGACTTTATTGTTATCTTGTTTCCGTCAACTGTACATTCGTATTTGCACATACCTTTGTAATTTGAAACGAGATATTGTATTTCCTTAACTTTGTCAGTTTCTAAAACTGCAATACATTCTTCTGGGACAACGTTTGCTGCAGTGCCAGCTTTGAGCTCCAAAACTTTCGTGCTGTATTCTCCGGAAATTTGTCTTTTTATAGAATAAGTCACTATACCTTTCTCAGCGAAAACAAGTGGAAAATCGCCATCAGGAGTTACCGCTGCATCAGGATATGGCTCTTTTGTAAAATAATACTTCAAACATTGTGAACCGTTCTCTTCATTTGTTCCAAGGATAATCCTTAC
>WUQU01000420.1 GCA_009889605.1 Candidatus Bathyarchaeota archaeon
GAAGTTTTTTTGAAACATATAAGAGACTGCGACATAGTGCATGTGCATGGACACCCATACCTTTCATCCTTTGCAGCGGTTAAAATTGCTGAAAAGTTTTCAAAACCAATAGTCCTCACCCAACACAACACCTTCATCGAGTATGACGGTTTCTGGGACATTGCGGAAAGGTTGAACGATTTTTTTGTGGGAAGAAGCATCCTAAAGACGCCGGATAAAATAATAGTTGTAAGTAAGGCGACGTTAAACTACGTTCTTAGCCTTGGAGCTGATCCGTGGAAAATTGAAGTTTTATACAACGGAGTTGATTTGGAAAAGTTTAAACCAGCGAAAACGCCGAAAAGAGAGGTTAAGAAAAGTCTTGGAATTCCAGAAGACTGTTTTGCGGTCTTGACTGTCAGGCGCCTCGTATATAAGAATGGGATAGATTCTCTGCTGGAAAGCGCGAAGATTGCGGTTGAAAAAAATCCACGCTTACTTTTTCTCGTAATAGGAAAAGGACCAGACTTTGAAAAAATCAACGCCAAAATACGCGAGTTTAGGCTTGAAAGGAATTTTAGACTTTTAGGCTTCGTTCCAGACGATTATCTCTTACATTATTACAATGCGTCGGACGTTTTTGTTTTGCCTTCAAAGTCTGGGGAAGGCTTACCCCTAGTTTTGCTTGAAGCCATGGCCTGCGGCCTCCCAATAGTGGCGACAAACGTTGGAGGTGTGCCAGAAATTATAAACGCGAAATGCGGGAAAGTAGTGCCGCCAAACGACGCTCAATCCCTTGCGGAAGCCTTGGTAGAGTTTTCATATGCAAATCTTTCGCCATACAGTGAGATGATTAGAGCAGTTGCTGAGGAAAGACATGATTGGAATCGGAATGTAGAAAGACTAATTAGAATTTACGAAGAGCTTATTTAGTTAGACGGTGAACTCTAATTTGCACGCGCGCCCCCTACTACGGGTTAATGGCATGTCGAGAATAGACATGGTTTCAGTGGTAATTCCAACATTAAACGAAGCAGGCACCATAGGGCAGACCATAAAAACCATAAAAAAGGTTCTCAAATATCCTTATGAAATAATTGTTGTTGACGGCAACTCAACAGACAACACTAGAGAAATTGTGGAAAAGGAAAACTGTAGGCTAATAGTTGAGCCTAGACGCGGTTACGGTGTCGCCCTCAAGACAGGTATGGAACACGCAAAAGGCGACGTAGTGGTCATGGTTGACGGGGATGGAACCTACGAAATTAAAGACATCAACAAACTGTTAGAGGCCATGTGCCAAGAAAATGCAGAGCTATGCCTCGGCGCGCGGATGAACGGGTTATACGATAAATCCATGGATATTACAAATTATTTAGGAAATAAAGCCATAACCTTCATGTTCAATTTGCTTTATCGACAGAAACTTGCAGACACCCAGTCGGGTTTTAGAGCCATTATGCGTCCAGCACTTGAAAAAGTTAAGTTAAAAGAAGAAGACATGGCTTTTGCCACCGAAATGTTGGTGCACTTCGCTAAAAAGGGCTTCAAAATAATAGAAGTCCCAACATCTTACAAGCCCAGGGTATATGGTAAATCAAAACTTAAGAGAATAAAAGCTGGATTTGAAATATTCAGAGTCCTTATAAGAGGAATAAAGGATTGAAGTTACCGCCAAAGAAAGATGTTAAACGATACTTTGGTCAAGTGGTACGGTTGTCCGACCGAAATGTTTACATGGTTTCTGTAATGCTTGCGCTAGCCGTCGTAACCCCGCTGCTCATATACAGCTACATTTCCGTAAAGAAAACAGATGGATCAATTTCGCTTTCCGTGCTTGACCCGTGGGAAAAAGCGGAAAAATATCCGAAACTTCTCGTTATAGGGCAGAATAACACCTGCCGCTTGTTGCTGCTGGTTGAAAACGGCATTGAAAAAAACGCCTTATGTAAAGTTCTTTTAAAAATAACTGATACGCCTATTTCCACACTGCCAGCTTTAACAGGAGCAAATGAAAGTTATGAAATGAGAATCGCCGCCGGAGAGAGTTGGAAAAAAACTATCGACGTAACTATTGACAAACCCGGGTTTTACCATTTAATCTTTGAACTGTGGGTATACGACGAGGAAAAAGGCGAATTTGAGTTTTCAAATAAATGTGTAGTTTTGAATTTGGAAGTTAGAGAAAGTTAACGTTTAACGCGTACTTTGATAGGCTTTTTTGCGTATTCCGCTTCAATTTGGGTTCGGTAAACGTTGTTATATGCGCAGAAGGGAATTATCTTCAAATCAGGCGTGACATAATGGATGACGCATCTTCTAACGCGGTTCACGTCGAAATTGTAACGGTCCATGAAAGCCATGCATCCAAGCAGAAATATTCGCCTTCTAAGGTTGCCAAGCGACTTGTAAGTGGGAGAAACGTGAACCTTTAGAACCGTCTTGAAAAAGTTTAACAGCCCTATTTCCCTTCTCACTAAACTCCAGTTTAGAGATTTCAGCGCAGCCAAAAACAGCGTTAATAGGATTTGAGGTTTACCCTTAGACTCAACAGACTCAGACAATTTAAGAATGGCCTCGAAGAATTTTTCAAAATCAAGAAGCCTATTCAAGGGTATGAGATGGCCGTCTTTTGACACGTAAACCCAATTTACGATTCCACAGTGGGGACTGCATGAGAACAGAGGCCAAGGCTTTTTCATAAAACGCCTCATAACCATTATCGGCGGCGTCATTATTGACGGTGGGAAAAGATCTTCAGCTTTTATTTCGCCGGAAGTCTGCATTTCCACTTCTTCTGCAAAAGTGTTATCTGTCCACTCGTTTAGAAACGGGTTATCTGCGGCTCTGCCTGTAAAAGCTATGGGTTGAAAAACCACTCCCCTTACGATGTCGGAGTTTTCGGCGGCGAAACGGATTATGCTTCCAACATTTTTATCATTCATTCCACGGATAAGGGTGGGCACCAATATAACTTCAATGTCGTATTTACGGCACACCTCGATAACCTTTAACTTTTCTTCAAGAAACCTTTCTCCCCTCAACTTTTCATAGACTTCATTGTCAAGACCGTCAAACTGCAGGTAAACTATGTTTAACCCGCTTCTCTTCAACTTAAAAGCCAAGTCTTTTTGCCGCGTCATTCTAATGCCGTTAGTCGCCAATATACTCAAAAAACCCCGCTCATCTGCAAACCGGATTATCTCGTCAAGGTCATCGCGTAAAAGGGGTTCACCGCCAGAAAAAAGCACTGCAGGCGGCTTGGGGTCAAGCTGACTTAGAAACGTTAACATTTTAAAGATTTCCTGTTTATCCGGCTCATAACTGGAAGTATGCTGGGGAAAACTTGCAAAGCATATAGGACAAAACAGGTCACACTTTTTCGTTAAATCGATTACAGCGATCACCGTTTTGGACAGGTGATGACTGCAAAGGCCACACGCATGTGGGCAATTGTTAGGATCATCATGTTTCGCTGCATTATTAACGCGATTGAATAAGTCAAATTTTTCAGCAAACTCGTAAATTTTGGGGCTCTGCCAATGTGTTGCTGTAAATGTTCCGTGTTCTTCGCATTTTTTGGTCAGTTCAACTTTGCCGTTTTTCTGAACAACTTTTGCATCGATTTTTTTGAGGCATTCAGGGCATATGCTTTCAGTTTTCTTCATACAACTACCTCAACTATTAGAGCTAAGGGGATAAGAATCATAGCCATGGTCATTAAACGTTCATTTTTTCGTATGTTGTCCAGCGAATTTGACGCTTTTAGGAGGCTTGCTGAAGAGTAGAGGATTAGAAGGCTCCAGATTAACATGCATATAAGGTATCCAGCCCCGAAAACATGGAAGAGGTATGGCAGAGGCGTTAACAAAGCGCAAACAACAAAGAACAAGGTTGCCGTTTTAACGGATTTACTAATACCTATTTTTTGTGGCAGTGTGGGATATCCAACTTTTGAATCTCCATCTAAGCTCAGGATGTCTCTCAAAATGTTACCTCCAATGGTTCCAAAGCTTATGGGATAAAGGCTTAATGAAGCAACAGTTATTTTTCCAAAGCCTACAGTTTCGCCGTAAAGGAACGCTGTTCCGGTTAAGCACCCAACTAAAATGTTTGCAGCGAACCCAGACTTCCTTTTTATGTATGCGGAGTATAATACAAGCAAAACAGCGTCAACAAACACTATTATGAGAGAAGACCAATTTATCAGCGATGACAAAAATAATGCGAGGATGAAAAGGAAAACTGAAATTCCCAAGGCGAGTTTTGGAGATATTTCTCCAGAAGGTATCGGCCGCCTGGGTTTAATAATTGCGTCACTTTCTTTGTCAAAAAAATCGTTTATGGCAAATCCCGCTGAGCTTAGGGCAGCCATGGAAAAGAATGTTAAGAAGGACACGTTGGCTTCAAGATTTCCCTTTTGAAGAGCTGCAAGCGTTAATAGGGACAACCCTCCTGTCATTAACCAGTAAGGCAGCCTCAAAAGTTTTAAAATTCCTTTTAAAGTAGCTTTGGCCAAATCATAACAACCTCTCAGCATTTATGAGGTTTTTCAAGCCTTCTTCTATGCTTGTTTTCGGCGTCCATTTCAACTTTTCACGGGCTTTACTTATATCCAGCCAGATAATGTCAAGGTCCCCTTCCCAAGACTTGCTTGTAGTGGTTACGACTGTTTCCTCTAGCTTAAGCATTTTCAACAAAATTTTTGCTAAATCAACAACGGTCATTGTCTTGCCAAATCCAACATTAAATGTTTGACCTAAAGCCTCTTTGGAAGTAGCTAATAAAATAAGGGCTTCAACAACGTCTGAAACGTGAACAAAGTCTCGGGATTGCATTCCGGAACCAATTATTTCAAGCTTGTTTGGGTTTTTGCGAATTTTAGTTATATAATCAGCTATGACGCCGCGGCATCTTGGACCGTAAGCGTTGGCAATTCGCATAATTGACGCGTCTAAGCCGTATTTCTCCATATACGTGTTACAGTATTTTTCCCCTACAAGTTTTGACAAGCCATAAAATGATATAGGCTTAAGCGGCGAGTCTTCCGGAGTTGGAAGTTTAGCGGGTTTTCCATACACTGCAGCACTAGACGTGTAAACTACTCTGGCGTCTCTTTTCCGTGCCAGTTCAAGAATGTTCAAAGTTCCATAAGCGTTTGATTTGAAATCTTCCACGGGGTTTTCCATTGAGTATGGAACACTCACTTGCGCTGCCAAATGGAATATGACGTCGACTTGTCTAACACTGTTTTCGAGGGTTTCAAGGTTTCCAACATCGCCTTTTACGAATTTCACTGGTTTAGGCAAGTCCTTCACGTTTTCTATTCTTCCAGTTGAAAGGTTATCATAAATTGTCAGATTAACGTCTTTTTCAAGCAGTTTTCGACATAGGTGATGGCCTATAAAGCCTGCGCCGCCTGTTACCAATATGCTTTTTTTCTCAAGGATTTCCAAGCTTTTACAGCAACCTACAGATTTATTTGAGAGTGGGGGTTAACAGTTATGGTATGAATGCTTTAAGGATTTTTAAGGATTTGCTATCCTTCCTTACAATAATACCATTAGCTAAAGACGAAGGCTTCCTGGAGACGTCTGCAAGATACATGTTTTTGTTTCCGCTTGTTGGTGGAATCATAGGACTGCTCGCATCCGCATACTTCTACCTTTGCGTTTACATTCTATCTTTCATCTTCTCATTCGTGAACGTGTTTTTAACTGTTCAAGAAAGTTTGCTTGTTAAAGTCTTTTCCTCTGGAATCACTTTATCTTTTCTCCTTGTTTTAACAGGGCTTCAACATTTTGACGGGCTGGTGGATTTGGGAAATGTTTTAGGCTTAAAAAATTTGAACGAAAGAGAAAACGTTGCCCATGCATGGATTGTAACATATAAAGGAGCCTTTTTAGCGGTTTTTGTCGAGTTTTTAACTTTTTTAGGAATTTTTCTTCTAAATTTTAACATTGCGTTTAAGGCGTTTGTTTGCGCTGAGGTTTTAGCCAAATTAGCCATGATTACAGTGGTTTGGATTGGAAAGCCATCGCCTGAAGGGAAAGGCGCCTTATTCGCCAGAATAAACAGTAGAAGGAAAATTAACTTTGTAGCCTACGTCCTTTCCTTCTTCATAACTTTTCCGCTTATTGGATGGTTAAGTCTAGTTTTGATGCTTCTGACTTTTTTCTTAGGATGGTTTATGGAGTTCGTCTCTGAAAAACTGTTTGGGAGAGTATCCGGAGACGTTTTAGGAGCAACCAACGAGATTAACAGGGCTATTTGTCTCCTTCTGATAGCTTCCATGGTGGTTGCATGAAAATTCCAGCTTTAATAATGGCTGGGGGAAAGGGGAAACGGTTCCACTTGAAAATCGAAAAACCTTTAGCCCCATTTTTAGGAAATCCGCTTATAAACTGGGTTGTAGACGCGGTTAAATCAGCAAACAAGATTTCAGACCTCTACATAGTCACAAGTCCAAACACCTTAGAAACGGAAAAGAAATGCCTAAAAGAAGGATTGAAAATCATTAGAACTGACGGAAAAGATTACCATCATGATTTAAAGCAAGCAATCACAAAAAGTCAACTGAATTGCCCTGTTTTAACACTATCCTCAGATCTACCAGCTTTGACAGGAACTTTTCTGGACCAAATAATTTTAGTGTATGAGAAAAGTGGGAAACCGGCTTTAACTGTGTTAGTTCCAATGGAAAAGTGCACGGAGATAGGCATTTCCACAGCGTCAACTTACACTTATAAGGGTGCAGTCTACGCAGTCTCCGGAATCAACATAATAGACGGTTCTAAAATATCTGAGGAGGAGCTTGATCAAGAAGTCATCATATCTGACAGTGTTGAAGCGGCTTTAAACATAAACAGTCTTGAAGATTTGAGAAACGCGGAAAAATACTTGAAAAACATAAAGAAAATTGATGCTAGGCGTTTTCTCTTTTACTAAAAATTGTTTTTAAGGCTTCCACAAGCATGAGGTTTTCCCTGGGTTTTCTAAAAGAAACTCTGAAGTAGGTATTATCCAAGCCAGGAAAGTCTTCGCAACTCCTTATTGAGATGCCCTTCTCCGCGAGTTTCTCCTTCAATTCTACAGCAGTTATGCTGTTGTCTAAAATTTTTATTAGCAAAAAGTTTGTTTCAGAAGGAAAAACCTTTAATGCGCTTATCTTGCCAAGCATACCGGCGAACCTCCGCCTTTCCCTTTCCACAAACCTCATTGTCTTTTCAATGAACTTTGTATCTTCTAACGCTGCTTTCGCCGCAACGAGGGCGAGGCAACTGGCGTTCCACGGCAGCCTAAAGTTCTCTAAAGACTGAATTAGCCCAGAGGCGCCTATTCCGTAGCCCAATCTTAAGCCAGGCATTCCGAAAAACTTTGAGAATGATCTAACTACGAAGAGATTCTCATATTTGTTAACATAGGGCGCCACAGTGTAGTCTTGGCGGGAACGGATAAAGTCTATGTAGTTCTCATCAACAAGAATGTAAACGCCTCGGCTATAACAGAAATCAACCAGGTCAAGAACTAGCTCACGGTTAAACACCTTTCCAGAAGGACTGTGAGGGTTGCAAACAATCAAAACCCTAGTGTCGTCGGTCACTGCTTTTTTAATAAAACCGACATTTAAAGAAAAATCTTCAAGCATATTCACGAGCACAGGTTTGGCGTTAACCCTTAAAGCAGCTCTTTCATACTCTGTAAACGCCGGAACAGGAATAACTACTTCATGGCCGCGGGCAAAAAGCTCCACAAACATGTAGATAAGCTCGACTGAACCATTACCGACTATAACATTATCAAGACCTATTCCCCGCACGTATTCAACGAGGCTTCTTTTCAAATCAACAGGGTTCTGATCTGGATAAAACCTAACCAAACCCGTAAATTTTCTGACGGCTTTAATTGCATTCGGCGGAGGCCCAAAAGGGTTTATAGGCGCGCTGAAATCAATTATTTTTTCAACTGGAATCCCATATTTTCTGGAGAAGCTCCAAACATCCCCACCGTGATTTCTACGTTTAGTTTTTTCACTCATTACGGTTTTCTCCTTTTTCAAGCAGCTTAACCGCTTTATCTTCTATCATCCACTGCTCTTTAAAGTGGCGGTTGTAACTGTTAAAAATTTTGTAAAGCCAATACACCATTCCCAAACCCAAAGTAGCCCCTGTAATTAATATGCAACGTTTAATGTTTATGCTTGACGCTTCAAAGCTCTTTTCTTTAAGTAAACTTTCAAACAGCCTCCTTTGCCTTTCCTCATGTAAAACCAAATCCTTAGAGAGAAAATAGGCTACGACAAAAATTGGAAAAATCAGAACTATGGATAGACTCCACACAAGCGAATTTCTTTTAACCAAAAAATTCTTTTCAAGCTTTAAATCCTCGCCTTCGTCTTTCATATAGGAGAGTAAAAGTTCTTCCAACTCTTTTTGACGCTGGAAATGCTTGTTTCTTCGTTCAATTAACAGGTAAAAAATGGGGAAAAAGGCTAAACCAAAAGTGGCCACTGCACCTAAAAACCACATGGAAAACCACATGACCCTGTCCGTTTTGGTTCTTCTAGCAACGTTTTCTCTAATGGCTTCAATTGTCAATTTGTTATCCATTTTGCAAATGTATATCAACATCGTTTATAAATCCCTTCGCTTCAAAAACATGGTGATGCTAAAAAATAAACCATTGATCTCTGTGGTTATTCCTGTATTCAACGAAGAACCCACAGTAGGCAACGTAATAGAACGCACTAAAAAAGCAATAGAGACAACGGGTCTCCCATACGAAATACTGGTTGTAGATGACTGCTCCACAGACAACTCTCGAAGGGTCTCCTTAACAAGCAAAGTTAAAGTGCTATCCCTAAAGGAGCACATGGGTAAAGGCTGCGCCCTCAGACTGGGATTCAAAGAGGCTAAGGGAGATATCATCGTCACCATGGACTCCGACGGTTCACACAACCCAGAAGAACTCCCAAAACTCCTCGAGCCAATTTTAAAAGATGAAGCAGACTTCATAATTGGATCGCGATTTCTAAACAAAGAAAATGTCTTCCAAAAAAGGGTAAACAAGTTTGGCGCTCAGCTTCTCAACTTTCTCGTCAGAATTTTAACAAGGCAAAGCAGTTCAGACTCCCAATCGGGATACCGCGCATTCAAATCATCTTTGCTTAAGAAGGTAAATCTCAAATCTAATGGATACGAAATAGAGTCGGAAATGCTGATAAAGGCAATTAAGAGAGGGTTCAGAACGAAGGAAATCCCAGTGAAGTTTGAACAGAGAACCTATGGAAAATCAAAGCTTGACCCATTAAAAGACGGCGCCAAAATTTTCGCTTCAGCCATAGCCGCATTTATAGGAGATTAAAATGGAAAGTGAAAACAAACAAGGGCTTCCTAAAGTATCCATAGTTGTCACAACATTGAACAATGAACAGACCATCGGCGAATGCCTCAAATCTATTTTTGAGCTAAACTACCCAAAAGAACTCCTCGAAGTAATTGTTATTGACGGCGGCTCAAAAGACTCAACAATAAAAATAGCTCAAAACTACCCGGCTAAAATAATCGTGAAACCGTCAAATGCGCCAACCGCATATAATTACGCCATAAACCTTATCGAAAGCGAAGTTGTCGGCTTAATTGACGCCGATGCAAAAGTGGAAAAAGAGTGGTTAAACAAGCTTATAGAACACTTGAAAGACCCCAAAGTGGCGGGAGCAAGCGGAACAATCGAAACATGGAACCGTGAAAGCTTACTTCCAAGATGTATAGGCTACGACCTAAAATATCGGTATAGCCGCATAAAAGGTGAAGCTAAACGCGTAGCCACAATGAATCTACTTCTAAAAAAGAGCATAATAAAAGAGGTGGGAGGCTTCAACGAGAATCTCCCAACCCAATATGACACAGAATTTGGCGTAAGAATAACCAGCAGAGGCTACAAAATTGTTCTAGAACCTCAAGCAAAATGTTACCATTTCAATAGGCCAACATGGCGAGAATATTTTAGGCAACAGCTAAATTATGGAAAAAACACTTCAAGACTTTACCTTAAAAGCCCAAAACTGATTAGAGGCGACGCCATAACTGATTTCTGGATGAACATACAACCCATCTTGATTGCACTGTCCATCCTTTTATTTATTGCCGGCTTTGTTGAAAAGTTTATGTGGTATATTTCCGCCTCTATCCTAGCGTTTCTTTTAATTTTTTACATCGCCTCTGCCATAAGACTTTCATACAGGTATAAGGATGCAAGCGCCATGCTGCTGGTTGCAGTTTACTTTGTAAGGGCGGTTGCATGGACTTTAGGCGGAGCCATTTCAGTGATTAAAAGTTTAAAGGCGGGGGAAAGCTAACTTTTGGCAAACATTTGCTTCATCACTCCAGAATTTTATCCAATCACTGGAGGAACAGGTGCTTATGTTTGCTATCTTTCAAACATGCTCATTAAACATGGA
>WUQU01000421.1 GCA_009889605.1 Candidatus Bathyarchaeota archaeon
AATATCAGATAACGCAGAAGTTGAATTTTTCTGTATCTTTCTATGGAAGGTGGATTTAGATTTTCAAGTGCGGTACCTCTAACTGGTGTAAATGCAAATAATGCCACTTCAACGCCAAGTTCTTTCATTCTGATGAACATTTCGTTCAGTTCCTTGTCATTTTCTCCAAGTCCAACAATGATGTGAGTTGTTATCCTGCCATTATATTTTCTTGCGCCGTATTCTATTAAAGAAAGAGTATACGAAAGAGGCCAAGAACGGTATTCTTTATGGTGTTCCTCAGAAACAACATCTATCGCAACACCCAATTGGTCAACACCGCTGTTTAGAATTTCGTCTATTTCGTTGAAATCCTTGACTCGTGTTGATACCGATACGAGTATACCGTTTCCGTTTTCCTGACTTCTTATGTGTTTAACCAAACTCAGAATATCTTCTTTATAGCCTTTGTAATTCACCGTTTGAACGCATATCCTTTTGAATTTCTTATTGATGTCACGTAGGTCTTCTAAGCTAATTACTTTCCACACGACCCTTGAGAGGTATGAGTTATCGCTCGATGATAGACTTGCATGGGTACAGTATAAACAATTGTACATGCACTTTCCATCGAGCATCAAATATGCAGTTGGCATTTCATCGGGAATCTTCTCACCACTTAACACTTTCCAAGTCCAATATGAGGCTCTCAAAATCATTCTGTATAGTCTCCTTACGCAATCTCTTCTTTAGAGAACTGGATTTCGTAAAGTTTGTAATATGCGCCTTTTCGTTTTAACAAATCAGAATGCCTTCCTTCTTCTGCTATCTTGCCATCCGCAACAACGACTATCCTGTCTGCTTCTACGACCGTTGATAACCTGTGCGCAATCATAATTACTGTGTTGTCCTTTGATAGTTCTCTTACCGCTTCTTGTATCTTATGTTCTGTCTCGACATCTATGTTACTTGTTGCCTCATCGAGTATGAAAATCTTCGCACCGAAGAGGACGGACCTTGCAAGTGCGATGAGTTGTCTTTCGCCTGCTGAGATACCTTTTCCCCTTTCAACGATTTCCGTGTATATCCCTTTTGGTAATCGCTTTATTATATCAAGCGCCCTAACCTTTTGCAAAGCTTCAAGTA
>WUQU01000422.1 GCA_009889605.1 Candidatus Bathyarchaeota archaeon
AATGCACATCCCCGGGCCTGATGATCATCCCGTCCCCCTGCTCCAGCTCGTATACCTGGTCGTACACGCCGATGCGCCCTTTTTTTCCATTCACGAACACCATTTCAACCTCTTCATGCCAATGTGCAGCAAAGTTAAACTCTTCGCCTGTATGATAAACCTGAATAGGAAAACCTTCCTTCATATGACCTTTTTCCAGAAAAGTCGGTGCAGCCATTCGATCCATCCTCTCCTGTACTGTCATTCCATACCACCTTATTATAATTATGCATCCTGCGTACCTCTCCCTTTCTTATGTCTTACAAATTCTTTAATGTATGTAAAATTGGGTAATTAGGCTTAGTGCTATCGGCTACACAAAAAGGGGACAGTCCCTGGGTCATATCTAATGACTTTTGGGAAGTCCCCTTCCAATACTAGAATTACTCCAGCTCATCAATACGCTGACGCTTGCTATTCCGAAGACGATATAACCAATCACAACCACATGAGGATGACACACCTATAATATTCTGTTCCACTCCCGCTTGCCATAAAGAATCCTAACGACCGTGACCGAATCACTCGTCTCATCAACTGTATAGAATACAATATATTTTTCAACCCATAACTTGCGGATTCCTTGAGAAGCTAACCTTTCATCCTTAACTAAAGCGTATCTAAAAGGGACTTTCTCCAGTTCGAATATCGCTGCCGAGATTTTCGCAATCAATCTTTGTGCAGTCGCGGGCTCTCTCAATTCCAGCGCAATATATTTGGCAATTTCCTGTAAATCTTTTTCCGCCGGCTCGGTAATGAGGATGTTGTAAATTTTCACTTTAAGAAATCCTTTTGAATATCATCAACCGCCTCCCGAAAAGTCCTCACTTTGTTTTCTTTTATGGCATTCGTTCCTTCGTCAAGCAGCTTGTATAGCTCGAATTTGCCGACAAGCTTCTCGTACGTTTCTATGCTCATAACTGCCAAATCACCTTGGCCGTTTTTCGTAATATAAACAGGCTCTTCGTACTTATGGCAATATTCAGAAATTTCATTATATTTATTCCTCAAATCTGAACTCGGTCTAATTGTAGGCATTTCGTCACCTCGCTTATTGATATCGTTATTATATCGAAATAATGATACGATCACAATTGCATTCATCAACAAATTTTGGGAATGAGCCAGTGGGCAGCTCCAGAAAATGTACATATATAAAAAAACAGGGAAGCTCAAGAAACGAGCTTCCCTGGTTTATGATATATCGTATTAAGAGGCAGACACTGCACTAACCTGAGCGAAGTTAACATACACAATAGATCCTGCTGTAAGGCCGGAAGTAAGCGGAGTAGATACAGCGGCTTC
>WUQU01000423.1 GCA_009889605.1 Candidatus Bathyarchaeota archaeon
ATGTCTAATCGAAGTTAGCTGTGTTACAATGGAAAAAACAGTTAATCCAAAGGAGGGGATGAAGATGTGGAGGAAATTACTGATCGCCTTGTGCTCAGTGCTTTTGCTCATTACGAGCTATCCCGTTCACGCTGAAAGTGTTGATTCAGTCATCGTCGGGTATCCAAATGGCGAGGAAGTAACGCTGAGAAGTGAGGAATACATATTTATAAAAGGGAGCATTATGGTAAGCCCATACAAAGTAACGGGTGTTCTCCCATTTAGTGTTCCAGGAAAAGGGATTTGGTGGCTGCATGATGAGCAAACCGTTATTTTTGCTTTCACCGATCCGGATGACTTTATTAAGGCAAGATTATCGATAAAAGCAGGTGAAAAAGAATTTCTAGATAACGGTAAGAGCTATACCTTGCGCCAAGAAGCCGTTTTGCAAAACGGTCGTATTTATTTGCCCATCAGAGAGATTGCAGAAGCATATGGATATGGTGTTCAGTACACAAAAAGTAATGGAATAATCAATATTTCTATTGAGCATGACAAATAGGGTTTACGGTCTGTTTTGTCCAGCTTTAATCCATATTAATAGAATGGAAGAGATATATGATGAAAATGTATACAGATCCTAGAGGCGTAGCATACGAGCAGGTCATAGATTTGGCGATACAGAACTCGGTAAGCTTTGTGGTGGGGGAGAAAGCAGGGAATGTGTTAGATGTGGATCGGGGCCATATCGTAAACGTACTGGAAGCGTTGGAACCTTACTTGGTGAAGACAATCGTGATCCAAGACGATAATAGGGCTGAAGTCGAACGAATAAGAGAAAGCTTTCAAAGTCATGCATTTTACTCGACGGGAACCTACTATTTTTACAGATGCTGCGAAGAAAGCGGGCGCTTGCTGAAGCAATTGGCAAACCGCCTGTCGGATTGGACTTATCCTAACCTGCCGGAAGACTTATGCTTCCTGAAAGAGGGAGGCGGAGATTATCTTTACTCAGTTGTGCATG
>WUQU01000424.1 GCA_009889605.1 Candidatus Bathyarchaeota archaeon
AGGCCTTTCACCCTTTTAGCAGCGTTTATTGCTGGAACGTTTCTGACGGTGTTGTTTTCAAAGGTGAACAATGTTTCGTTTTCTCTGTTTAGGGCGTTGTTGGCTGGTGGGATATTGGCTTTGCTTCAGGCGTCTGGCCAGGCGGTTAACCAAAGCGTGTGGGAGGAGGTTGAAATAGACAGGGTGAATGGGAAAGTTTACCGTCCAACGGTTAGGGGTGAGTTAAGCTTGAGGGAGGGTATGGTTTTTGGTGTAGTTTTAATGTTGGCTTCATGTTTGTCTGCGTTTTTGGTTAACGTTAAATTCGGGTTTTTCGCCTGTTTGATCGGCTTCTTCGCTTTAGCCTACACTGTTCCCCCTTTAAGGGTTAAAAGGTTCTTTGTTTTAAACAATTTTCACCAGGGGATAGCTAGGGGTTTGCTTCCAGCCTTTTTCGTTGCAAGCTTATATGATGGGGACGGTTTGTTTCCAGTGTTTTTTGGGTTGCCGTTGATGTTTTGGGCTGCTGGGGCTCAGACGACTAAGGATTATGGAGACGAGGAGGGTGACAGAAGATTCAACGTTAAAACTTTTCCGGTTGTTTTGGGAAGGGTGAAGGCGTTGTGGGTTATGGGGTTGTTTATGGCGGTTGGGTTTACCCTGTTAAACCTTTTCGTTTACTTTAAGTTTTTACCGTTAAGTTTTTACGGTTTAAACGTGTTGATTATTCCAAGCGTGTTCATGCTGTATTGGTTGAAGAGGATGGTTAGGTTGGAGAAAATGGAGAACAACTTAAGCTGGACTGTTTGGTATTTAACTTTGGGCGGATGGTACATGCTGCCAGCACTGTTAGCCTAGAAAAACCAGTGGGGTGGAACGATGCTTACTAAAGAGGAAATCGAAGAAATACTGTCAAACTGTTTCGTTGTTGAAGCCCCAATGCATGTGTTGGTGACAAACCTTCCGCTTGTCCATTCAAAATATGGAAGGGCTGGAGGGGCAACCCTTCACTTTTTCAGGGGAATACAGCCTTCATGGAGGAGTGACGTGGTGATTTTAGGTCCAGAAGCAACTGGGGAAACGCTTTTACATGAAGCCATACATGCCAACTTCATGTTTAGAGAAGTTTTAACCTACCCTCTTGGAAAGATACTGTGGATAGGGAATAGGATTAGAAGAAACAGGATGCTGGGTTTAAGGATGAAGGATGTGAAATACGTGGAATGCAGCGGATGCATGTTATGCAGCAGGGAAGGCTTAAGAAGCCTTAGAGTTAGAGTTCCAGAAAAAGGAAAAGTCACACATTATGTTAGAATTCAATAAGCCTAATTTAAGCCTCTTTTTCGGTTTCCGCCATTTTTTAATCATCAACCTGTACTCGGGGGATAGTTTATGTTGAAGATTCGCCTCTTTTCGGAAAAGAAGCTTAAAATAAGCTTTTTTCCGCTCTGCATGGGAGTGTCAATCGATTTTTATAATGTATCTTTTCTTCAGCCTTCTTAAAGCTTCTACAACGCGTTTTCTAGCGGCATGTTTCTCCGTGAACTTGGCTAGGCTGTTCCAGGCTTTAATGGCGACTGTTCCCCTGGTTGGCCCATACTTTTCCAGCATGGCTTTAATCAGCTCGCCCACTGTAGCCTTTTCGCGGTTGATTAAGAATTTAACTATTTCCCTTTCAACTTTTCCACATTTCCAAAGGGTTCTGTAAACCAGTTTAACTTTTCCGTCTAGTTTAGGCTGATTGCCCATATCATGGGGTTTAAAAGTTAAGGGTTGAATTTAATTGTTTGGGTTTGGTTGGCGTGTTTGGGAGTGTTAAAGGATGAGGTTTATCACTGTGATGACTGTTCCGCTGGTTATGCTTCCCAGAACGGCGAAGCCGAGCATTCGCCAATCTCTGCCTTTAGTTTTCTCGCTGTTAATGTATTCTTTGATTTCTTTCAAGTCGCTTTTGATTTCATGTATCTCCTTGCTTATTCCCCCGCGTAGGTTCTCGCCTACGACGGCTGCTTTAAGGGATTTCAGCTCTTCTCTTATTTGGTTTGAAATCTGTGCACATTCAGCCCTTGTTACATAGCGTTCGCTATGTTTTCGCACGGTTTCATCATCTCGCATAGTTTTCACCTGTCGCTTTTTAAGTGGGTTGAATATGGTTTTCTGTTGGCTGTGTTGGCTGTGTTGGTTGACCTTTTTTGTTGAACATTTTCGCTTTCCAACTGGTTGCCCATTTTTCCGCTGCGTCTGCTGGGTTAACTTTTGGAGGGGTTGATGTGTCAACTTTTGATGGTGCTGGGTTAGCTTTTGATGGGGCTGAGCCTAGGATTTCTTTGATGAAGGCTAGGATTCCGCTTAGAATGCCTGAGGCTACAAGGGTTAGGGAGGTTTTATCTGTTGGGGCTCCGTTTGCAGTCCAGGTTATTAGCACTGGGAGGATGAAGGTTAACAGCATGAATATGGCTTGCTGTCTGTCTGAAAGTTTTTCCATGTTTGTTCCCTAACGAATAAGTTTAAAAAGGATGGTTAATAAATAGTTTTTGCGGAGGGTTTGGTTTGGCGAAGTATAGGGTTGTTTTTGATGACGGTTCAGTTGAGGTTGTTGATGTTTTTGGGCCTTTTACGGCCAGGGTTGTTGGCAGGTTTATGGCTAGGGCTAAAGGGACGCGTTTGCTGAACGTTGAGGAGGTTCAGGGTTCCCATGGTCATCCTTTACGGGTTAGATATGTCGAAGTGGACGGGGAGCTGGATAGGATGTTGGAGGAGAAAAAGAAGGAGTGGAGGGCTAGGGGATATTCTGGACGTTTGATTTCAATGGCTGAGGAGCTGGCCAATGAATGGGCATGGGCTATCAGTGAGGCTTTTGCCCCTCCGGAGATCAGGGCAACTGTTTTAAAGCATGTTTACCCTAAAGCGTTGAACATTGCGGACCGTTGGATAACTAGAATGGGTGAGGCTGCTAAGGAAGGCAGTTGAAACCGGTTTTGTTGACGGAAAAAAAGGGGAAAAAGGGGGGATGTTGAATATGGTTTTTCTGTTGACTGGCCGTTTTTAACCGAACATTTTCGCTTTCCAGTTTGCTGCCCACTTATCCGCTGCCGCCGGGGTAACTTTGGCTTTGTAGTTTGGTTTCATGTCTACCCATGCTGCATTGTAAGCGGCAACCACTGAATCTTTGAACCCTGTTTTTGCATAGTTTGCTTTGGCGTATTCTTCGGAAGCAACGTAGTTTGCATGCATTGTGGGAATCTTTCGCAGGTATTTGCTTCTGCCTTTTGAAATCATGGCTTCCGCCATTTTTTCATCACCATGGTGAGGCGTGGGATAAAAACATATAAGTGTTTCCGTTTAAATTTGTGATGTGGCGTGGACCCTCTCTCCCCCCAACGGTGGGATATGTGTGGCTGAAATGTTGGAGGAGGAGGTTTACAGGAACAGTTTAGCTTTGCTTAGCAACGATGCTACTGGTGAGCTTAAGGGTGTTTTTGAAAGGATAATTGATTGGGAGAGGAGAAATCCGCCTAGGGATGTCCATGACGGTTTTGAGTGGCATGAGGTTTTCGCTGATGTTAGGGTTTTAAACAGGCTTGTCACGAAGAAGGTTTTAAGGGTGACTTTGAAAACGAATAGGTCGACGAACTTTAGGGCTGTGAATGTGGATGCTATGGAGAGGGCGTTGAAGGATTATGTTTCGGCGGTTAAGCCTGAGGTTGAAGGGGAGCTTCAGGTTCCTTCAGACCTTTTTCAGGTGATTATTGGACATGAGGATAAGAAGGAGATTATCCGTAGAAGCTTGGAGTCTCAGCAGCCTGTGCATGTTCTCTTGCATGGTTCCATAGCGTCTGCGAAGACGTTGATGCTTGAGGAGCTTTCAAGGCTTCCGAACAGCAGGTTTGTTCTTGGAAGCAGGCTTTCCGGTGCGGGTTTATATGACGTGTTGTTTGACGAGAGGCCCCGTTACCTCATATTGGATGAAATAGATAAGGTTGACTCTCAGGAAAACTTGGGCTGTCTTTTAAGCCTTATGGAGAGGGGGTTTATAATTGAGACGAAGCATGGGAAACAGAGGAGTTTAAAGCTTAAAACTTGGGTTTTCGCTTCAGCAAACCGTTTGGACAGGATTCCGCCGGAGCTGTTGTCCCGTTTCGTGACGCTGCGTTTCAGAGACTATACGAACGACGAGTTTCTGGAGGTAGCCTCCAAAGTTTTAACCATGCGTGAAGGGGTGCCTATGGGTTTAGCCGTTTACATAGCGGATAAAATTTTAAGGGAGTTTAAAAGCAGAGATGTTAGGGACGCCTGTCACGTGGCCAGGCTTCTTAAAGAGCATACGAAAGAGGAGGTTGACAGGGTTATTACAATTTTGGTTAGACAGAAATAGCAAAGCGGGCTTTTTTGACATTCCCATGGATTGATTCATCCCATATTTAAAAATACGGGCTTAGTAAGTTTTATAAGTCTGTTTTTATAAAATCTATGTTGGTGGTGTAATGGTTGAGTTGGAAACTAAGGTAACCGAGTCCGGGATTCTCTACGTTCCCAAAGAGATAAGGGAGTGTTTCTCAAGAAGGATGAAAATTATTCCCAGCGTGTCTGCAGCGGTGTTTTTTCCAGCTGACGCAAGGTATGAGGATGTTTTGTCTTCCCTGAAGATTATTGAGGCTGATCTGGAGCAACGCATAAGGATGGCGAAGCAGAAGCGTAAAGCCGAAGAGGATGGTGAAACGTTGGGATCCAATCCCGGCGATAGGCCTGCAGGTTCAACGCTTAGCCAGGATCCATATCAACGTATAGAGAAAATCATTGAAAACGTCCGTAGGGCTGCGGAGAAGGGGCCTTTTATGGGGGAGTAATTGTGGCACGTGTAGCTGAGCTTACTGTAACCAAAAGTAAGACGGTTAAGGTTGGGGATCGAGAGGAATGGGTTAAAGCTGAATACAGCCTTAAGGCTGTTGTTGAGCATGGTGAGGAGTTAACGGCTGTTAAGGCGGAGCTTGAAAGCTTGATAGACGGGTGGTTAGCTGGTTCAGTTAAGCCGGCGTTGACGTTGGCGCCGTTGGAAATTTTCCCGAAAGAGATGGTGGATCTGCTGTGTTTTGAGGAGAAGGATGGATGGGTTATCGCTAAACCTAAAGCTTTTCTTGGAAGCGAGAACTTCGCTAAAATCGCAGCCATAGTTAAGGAGTATGGGGGCGAATACGTCAGTCAGGGAAAGAACAGCCATTTCCGCATTCCGAAAACGGCTGGCAGGCAGGCGGGGGATAAAAAGGGTTGAAGCTGCGTTTAACTTACAGGAGCCACGGCTTACCGGTTGAAATTGAGGTGGAGGGTTCGGCGTTGACGCCTGACAGCATAGGCAGGGTTTTAGGCTACATCCTGGAGCCTTTAGAGTATTGGCTGGATAAAACCGCGTCTAGAGCCATAGCCGTTAACCAGCCTCAATCAACAGTGGATCATGCGGGATAGCCTTTAACGGTGAAAAAGGAGTGGGAGCCGGAAGCAGGGCTGCTTGTGTTTTCTGTGGCAGTGGAAACGCTGAAGTCGCTGTTGCTTTTCCGTCAACCTTCACGGCTTACCAGTTTCTCCAGGCTGGAGACAAGGCGTGTCCTCGGTGTGCAGAAATGTTGACCGACCCGAAGTACCGGAGAAACTCGTGGATTATTAGGGATGGAAAATTTGAGGTTATAACGAATGTGGCTGACTTTTTGCTCAACCTTCCAGATCCCCCGTTTTTTTTGTATTTGACGAAGACGAGGCGTAAGCATGGATGGATAAGGGCGGTTCAGAACCCTGTGCTTAACAAACACCGTTTCTTTTTGGTTGTAGACGAGGACAAGATTTTGTTTGATGATAGGGTTTACGCGGAGCTTTACGCTTTCTGCAGTGACCTGTATGCCCGTGGAATACCTAAAGCCGTGATGGTTGGCGGCATGCCGGAACCAAGCGTTATGCGAAGGTATAGGCTTACATGGGGGGAAGCCTTTAAACTTAGAGAGTTGCAGTATAATCCGTTATGGAGGGTTGTTGTTGAGTTTAAGCGGAGAAACTGAAAAAGACGTTTCCACTTTGCTTAGGCTTGTGTATGATCGCGTTAACTGGAAACGTGTTGGAAGAAAAAGCGACAGGTACGATGTTTTCTCGCATAAGATTAAGGCTGCTTCACATCAGCAGAACATACCGCGTTTTCTGGAGAAGCTTTGCTGCAGCCTCGGCGTGCAAAGCGTGCAGGTTGACGCTGAACTGGTGAAACGGTTGGATGCCCAGCGGGAAAAGGTTCTCAACGCCCTGCGGAAGGAGACGATTTATTATATGTTGTTGGCGTTGGAGGGGAACTAGCGGAAATGGAAACCTTGAAGGTTGAAGGCATATTGACGGCTTTAACGAACATTCACAGTGGCGGAGACGAGAAAACAGGTGTAGAGTCGGGAATACGCACCATTGAATATATAATTGACGGTGAAAGGGTTCCAGTGCCATACA
>WUQU01000425.1 GCA_009889605.1 Candidatus Bathyarchaeota archaeon
TATATTCAGACTATAAAAGTATGGTTCAAGATGCTGAGATAGACGTTATTTCAATCTGTACACCGTCGGGCATGCATGCTGATATGGCAGTTTTGGCTGCGGATAATAAAAAGCATGTCATTGTTGAAAAACCGATGGATATAACTTTATCTAAAGCTGATAGAATAATAGAGGCTCAGAATAAAAATGGTGTGGTAATATCAATAATTTCACAACACAGGTACAGCGATTGCATGCAACTTCTAAAAAAGCTTGTGACAGAAGGGAAGTTTGGAAGCATAGTTTTAGCAACAAGTTACACTAAGTGGTACAGGTCCCAGGAGTATTATGACAGTGGCGATTGGCGTGGAACATGGAGCTTGGATGGTGGCGGTGCGCTCATGAACCAGTCAATTCACTACATAGACATGATTCAGTGGATAGTTGGAAAAGTTCAAGAAGTGTTTGCATACTGTACAACCAGAGCACATAAGAGAATTGAGGTTGAAGATGCTGCTGTTGCAACTGTTAAGTTTGAAAGTGGAGCAATTGGCGAGATAGTTGGTACAACAAGTGCATACCCTGGCTTTGAAACCAGGCTTGAGATCTTTGGCGAAAATGGTTCTGCGGTAGTTGTGAATACTCGGCTTGAAAGTCTTTACTTTAAAGATGGCTGTGAAAAGGAGTACTTAAAGGTTTATAGGAAAGAAGATAAAGACACTGTTGGTGGTACATCTTCTCCTGCCATCAAGGAAGATGGGCATGTAAGACAGTACAAAGATGTGATAAATGCAATAAAAAATGGAACAAGACCGCTTATCCCTGCCGAGGAAGGTCGGCATCCTGTCGAGATTATACTTGCTATATATCTCTCAAGCCTGACAAGAAAGCCTGTAAAGCTTCCGCTTGAAAGTGACCAGGAAGTTTTAAAGGAGATTGAAAAAATAAAAGGCAAAGGGTTTTTATTATAAAAAATTGGCTTGGGGATTTTTATTTACAATAATTCCCAAGCCAATTTTTCTGTGACCAGAAAGATCACTCTGAATAGTTCTTCACGAGAAA
>WUQU01000426.1 GCA_009889605.1 Candidatus Bathyarchaeota archaeon
GCTTACAAAAAACCGAGAGTTGAAAGTATGGAAGTACGTGGTAGAAGTCTTTTGACTGGTCTTCCAAAGACAATAACTGTCACGTCTGACGAGATGCTTCTGGCTTTAGAAGAACCTGTTTCAGCTATTATTGAGGCTGTTCACAGGGTGCTGGAGAACACACCGCCTGAGCTTGCCGCAGATATTACTTCAACTGGTATTGTCATGACAGGTGGAGGAAGTCTTCTGTGGGGGCTTGACAAACTTATCTCCGAAAAGACTGGGATTCCGACGCGGATTGCTGATGATCCTGTATCTTGTGTTGCGCTTGGGACAGGTAAAGCCTTAGAAGCGTTGGATATGCTGGAGGCAAGCCTTATAAAAGATCCAAGAGTTAGATAAAAAAGGGGAGTATTCTTAAAGATGTTAAGAGGGATTTACACCTCAGCTTCAGGCATGATTTTAAATCAAAAGCTAATGGATATAACAGCAAACAATGTAGCAAACAGCAGTACAACAGGTTTTAAAAGAGATGTTGCCCAGGTTGAAAGTTTTCGAAATATGCTTGTGTACAAAATATATGACAGACCTTCTTCTCCTGACAACAGGATTGGGTACATGTCACTTGGAGCAGATGTTTCAAGGATTGTAAGTGACTTTTCCCAGGGACTTTACATAAAAACAGATGAGCCTTTGAACATTGCTATAAAAGGAAGCGGTTTTTTTGCTGTTCAGGCACCAGGGGGTCAGGCTGCCCAGCAGGTTTTCTACACAAGAGCGGGGGTGTTTACCTTAAATTCCCAAGGTGAGCTTGTGACAGAAGACGGTTTTTATGTACTTGGTCAAAACGGCAGGATTGTTCTTGGAGCTGGTGGGAAAGTAAAGGTTGACGAGCAAGGAAATGTTTTTCAAGATGGAAGATTGGTTGACAGGCTCAGAGTTGTTGATTTTCAGGACAAATCTCTTCTTCGAAAGCTGGGCAATAACCTATTTGAAGCAGATGCTCAGGCTCAGCAGATACCATTTACAGGTAAGATTCTTCAGGGGTATTTGGAAGGGTCTAATGTTAATTCTGTTCAAGAGATGGTCAGCATGATAACTGTGTTGAGAGCATATGAGGCAAATCAAAAAGCGTTTGTCATCCAGGACGAAACTTTGCAAAAGGCTGTAAATGAGATTGCTAAAAAGTAACGATATGGGATATTTTCTAAAATGAGTTAATATGGTAATAAAAAGGGGGAACAGAAGAAGATGATGCGCGCACTTTATTCTGCGGCGCTTGGGATGAAGGCACAGCAGACAAATGTTGACATCATATCAAACAATCTTGCCAATGTCAATACAACAGCTTTCAAGAAAGACAAGGCAGAGTTTAAAGATCTTTTGTATGAGACCCTTTCCCGGGCGGATGTTGTCGCAGGTGACGGCAAGCCTATCAGCCTTCAGATAGGGCATGGTGTGACAATATCTGCTATAACAAAGAGCTTTACAGAGGGCAATTTAGAAAGAACTGAAAACCCGCTTGATCTTGCAATTCAGGGTGAAGGCTTCTTTGTTGTTTCAACACCAAATGGTCCAAGGTATACAAGGGATGGAAGCTTTAAGGTTTCAAATGTCGAAGGTCAGATAAAGCTTGTGACCTCTGATGGGTATCCGGTTTTGGCTGAGGGTGATACTGAAATTGTTCTTCCAGAGACAGCAATTTCAAGCATTACAATAGATGAGACTGGCAGGATTACTTACAAGGATGCAGAGGGGCAGGTTCAGGACTCTGGACTTAAGATAAAGATTGTGAGGTTTATAAATCCCCAGGGGCTTTTAGCAGAGGGCAAAAACCTGTACAACGTTTCAGCTGCGTCAGGTGAACCTGTGTCTGAA
>WUQU01000427.1 GCA_009889605.1 Candidatus Bathyarchaeota archaeon
ATGATGAAAGAATACGTCGAAATCCTCAAAACAATTTTCGATCCAGTTGCAATATTTCTAAAAGATGAAGAATTTGTGGTTGTCGTCAAAGATGAAAAAACAGTGCAGGATGCTGTAAAGAAACTTTCAGAAACGATAGATGATGACATAAGCCTCATGATTTTGAACAACGACGAATATGAGAAGATGAAGGACAAAGTTCTCGGTGAAAGGTTGCTATGACCATCTGTGTCACGGGGAAGATAGCCACTGGAAAAAGCACTGTCTCAAAGTTTTTTGTTGGTAAAGGGTTTGAGTACATAAACGTAGATGAACTGGGTCATAAGGCATTTGAGATAAACAAAGAAGTAATCAAGAAAACGTTCGGAACTGACGACAGAAAAGAAGTAGGAAAGATAGTCTTTGCATCAGAAGAGAAATTAAGACAGCTCGAGCAGATAGTACACCCTACAATGTTGAAACTATTAGACAAAAGGCTCGAAGAGCTGAAAGGGAAAGACATAGTCATAGAAGCAGCGATAAAAAGAAGGCTTGGGATTAAGAATTGCGATTTGACGATAACAGTTGTTGCAAGTCCTGAAACGATAAGAGAACGTCTAAGCGGACGGTACGACGAAAAGACAATTGAAGAGATACTGAAAAGGCAGGAAGATATTGTTGAAGAGGGAATAGTGGTTGAAAATAACAGTAAGATTGAAGAACTGCAGGAAAGATTAGAGAAGATATACGAAAAATATGTGAATAAATAACCCCCAGCTTTCGCTGGGGGTCTTTACACCCTTATAGGGAAGCTCAAAACATATCACTATGAGGAAAAAACAAGAGCCATATGTTTCAAACCCTCATAGCGACGCTCACAATTGTTTCAATCCCTTGTAGGGAAGCTCAAACTCTGTGCTATACTGACTTTTCCGTTTCCCCAGTACCACTTCCACTAATCAGGCCTTGTCATGGCTTTAAATCCCTCATAGTTAATATAAGACAGGTTCACAAAGTTCTAAAATTTCAAAGGAAGAAATCATGCAGCAATATATAATCTAAACACCTTTAGAAAGTTTGTGAGAATAGTTAGGAACGCTTCACTGGATCCGCAAACTGTGTCGAAATTTTATGGGAATGTACAAAGATATTTGCCAATAAACAGCCTTTTTAACACCATAGTTCCTGTGGTTTGTGGCATATTAGATCTTAGAATTTCAACCCCTCATAGAGTCGCTCAGCTACATTGTATTATACCATGGAAATTGTTTTTCTTGTTAACGGTTAATACAAATATCAGTATATACAATAGTCAACATAAACTGTGAAGAGAGAAGGGAATAAAAAGGTGGAGTCTACTCTAAATCCGCGGCAACTCCGGCCTTATAATCTCCCCCTAAGGTGTTATGATTATTTCCATTCTCGTGCCGCAACATCCTGAAAAGGCTGCATACGTGATTTTTGCTTCTTTTCTTCTTTTCTTTGGCAGTGTGAGAACCACCAAATCCCAC
>WUQU01000428.1 GCA_009889605.1 Candidatus Bathyarchaeota archaeon
GTAACAGATAATAGTTTGCCACAGTCATAACCACCACCCTAGACAAAGTTGCCTTTCCCGCGTCCAAGGCAAAGTTTCGCTTAAACACCGCGTATCCAATTATGGTTGCAAATTCAGCTGTAATTTTGAAGATTCCACCAGTAACGTTTCCCCTCAAGAATATGATTGAACACCCAATTGCACTTGTGTATATGCCGCATAAAGGTCCGCAGAGAAACAAGCTTACAAATATAGGAATTTCTGCGAAATCCCACGCGATCCTTGGATAAAGTGGAAAAGAAATGCTGAAAGGCGGGCCTGCTTGAAACTTTAGCATAGCTGAAAGAGCGCCTAAAGTGCTGGCAACTGCGATTTCACGTACTCCTATTTTGTGCCATGAGTGCTGCTTATGCATACACTGTTTTTAGCGTATATTATATATAAGTTTTAGCCAATTTAATTTTCGTTTTTTGCTAAATAATATTTCATTTTTCTATAATTATTTTAGCTGTTTCCACAAGTTGTTTTATCAACTCTGCATTTTTAGCATAGAGAACGCGGGATCGCCCAACTTCGTAAATTTTGACAAGCCCGCTTTTTTCAAGAACTTTTACGTGGCGGTAAACTGCCGCATAATTTTTCTTTAAATTTTTTGCTACAGCCTTTATGTGCAAGGGTCTTTCAGTCGTATTCACAAGCATGAGTATTTTGAACCTTATAGGGTTTCCAAGGGCGTCAAATATTTGTGAAACTTAAGGGTTTCGTTTTCCGCTGACATATGCTGCACAGTATTATGTTAATTAAGCGTTGACTTTATGACATTTTCGCAAAACTTTTGCAAAGTCTTCACCTTTCTGTCCATATTTTCCAAAATATACATAGAGATGGAGAGAAGAAGCAGGTTATAGATTTTATGATAATATTGGTTATTTAGGCGGGTGAAAGGCTTTTACTTGTTGGACGCTTTGTTAGCGGATTTACGATCTGTGCAGTTCACGGATTATTGAAAGCTGAGTGTTAACTGTTGTGGCTGTTTTGCCTGCCCTTATTGGGCGTTTCTGTATGTGTTTGTATCCGCATTCGCATTCGAAGCCTACTATTTTTTTTGCCGCGGCGTATTTCTCTCCACATTTTTGAGTTGCAGTGGGTGGTTTGTTTGTGGATTTTCCATAAAA
>WUQU01000429.1 GCA_009889605.1 Candidatus Bathyarchaeota archaeon
AGCAGCTTTTAAATACTGTGAGATTAGTTAAGGCTGAATCATTATTATATGTTAAGTCTATGCCTATCAATGCGAAGAACTCTGGCTGTAGTGGGGCTGACATTCAGTTGTGCACCTTTTGGCTCAGTCTGGCTTCTTTTGTGTTGGCTTCGGATTCCAAATTGGGCAATTATAAAAAGGTGTGAATTAGGAGATAAATATTTTGTCGTAATACTCAATACACTGGATGATTAAACAAAACTACCCCTCAGGAAGCGCCAAAACCGAAACCCCAAAACGCTTCCCAACCTCCCTAGCCAACCTCTCAGCATAACCCTCACGATAATTATCCACAACCACAAACTTAGGCCTTGAAAGCCTAACATACTCCAAAAGCCCATCAAAATCCGAATGACCACTCAAAGCGACAACAAACTCGTTTTCCGCTACTTTTCGACATGGAGAACTAAACTCCCAACCGCTAACGTATATACGGAAACCCCCTAAACCCGCCTTACCCCTAGAAGCCATATGATAAAAAGCCACACATGGACTTTTACGCTCAAGCAACTCTTTAGCTTCATCATCCTCAAGCCGCATCAGCCGACCCAAACGCATACCATACTTCTCACACACTTTTGAAATATGAAAAACTTTTTCCGGAGCAACAAAAGGAACCTTAACGCTAGCTCCGTGAAGAATCTGCATAACCTCTTGAAGTTTCCCATGATAACCAAACACATAAACCGGCCCCCTTTTCAACCCCTCCTCCACCTTGGAAACCAACAACCCCTTAACATCCTCATTAAAAGAACGCTTACACAAAGGACTTCCATAAGTAGCCTCCATAACAAGAACATCAGCCTCCAAAACAGGGGTTCCCTCAACCCTAAAATCCCCAGTATAGACTATTCGTGTTCCTTCGACGTCTTCAACAAGCACTTGTGCTGCACCAAGAATGTGTTCAGCTGGAAAAAGCGTTATGCTTTCGCCTTCGTAACGGGTTGCCTCGCCATACTCAAGAGTTTCCACAGTTCCGCCCATAAGAAAAAGAGGCCCCATAATAACATCAATCAAATCTTTTGTGGCGTTTGTCATCAAAACCTTCTCGCATTTTCGGAGGCTTCGCTGCAAACCCAACATGTGATCCGCATGAGCGTGCGTGACAACCCTCAAAGGTTTAGAAACTTCAAAAGCGTCACAGGCAACATGCTTACCAAGTAAAACAGCCCCCTTATCAGTTACAGACGCCTTCAAAGACAAGCACCATCTAAAAGTGCATAGACGCCTCTGAAACCTTCCCTACGTTGTCTTGGGAGCAAGCCAATCAATCAGTTGCCTAGGATCATCACACTTTATCTTAACTTTTATTGGCCCTAAAGGAGATTCCGCTACAGCTTTAGAAAAAGAAACGTGCCCTGCAAAAGCAACCTGCTTATTTAAAAAGAAAGTTACAGTGTTTCCGCTTAGTCCTTCGAATAAGGCGGCTCTAGCAGCGTCGCGGATGCGTTCCCTCCGCAGCAAATTGTAAAACTTCGTAAGAGACTCGATTCCCCTAGCCTCTGCCACTAGAAGGCTTCCTTTAGGCAAAGGCTTCAACTCCGTGTGGATACTGCCAAATATGTTCTCAACAGCCTTTTTCACCTTCTCCACATCTTCGGTGGGGTTCACATCAACCTCAACGTGAACTTCTACTTCATCCATTTAGCTTCAATCCTCTCCAAAACTTGCCTAACCTTTCTTTTCACTTCATCTAAACTTTCCTCATTAATTATCATGTAATCAGCCATTGCTATGGCGCTTCCCAAACCAACGGTTAATTCGCGCATGTCCCTTTCATGGAAAATCTCCCAGTCTTTGGGGTCGTCGCTTCGCTGACGGTGGTAAAGCCTCTTAAACCTTGTTTCAGGCGAAGAGTGCACAGCGACTAAAGCAAAATTTCTAAAATTTTTCCTAAACTCTTCAACCTCAGCTAAACTTCTTATCCCATCAACAATTACTTTGGATTCGGCTTCGATGCGAATTTTCGGAATGCATCTTTTGGCTATGGCTGCTTCGCCATCCACACGTCTCAGTTCAAGCATAAGTCTGCCTATGTTCTCTGGAGTTGGCTCAAGACCCCGTTTTCGGGCTTCCTCGCGCACTTCATCGCCCATAACCACAACTCCATAGCCTTTCTCCTTTGCAACGTTGACAACGACGGATTTTCCAGCCCCTGGCATTCCAGCCAAACCTACAACCAGCTTTTCACCAATCATCAAAGACCATTCCGTTAAGCCCTTTTCTAATAGGCTGTAAACTTTCAACGTTAAAAGCATTTATGAAAGATGTGTGTCAAAAATATGCGAAGGAACCCCCGATGCCGGAAACAATAAGAAGTTTCATAGCTTTTGACATAGAAAGCGCCCAGGTTCTGGAAAGAATAACCCATATGCAGAAAATTCTGACTGAGACACATGCAGATTTAAAATTCGTGGAACCCAAAAACATTCACATAACTATCCGTTTTTTGGGAAACATCACTCCCCACATGGTGGACCGCGTCTATGAAAGCATGAAAAAGGTTAAGTTTGAACCCTTCGAAGTAAAAATTCAAGGAATTGGGGCTTTTCCAAACACGCGTTATCCAAGAGTATTATGGGCTGGAATACGCGAAGGTGCAGAACAACTGCGAAGCATATTCCACCAGCTAGAGCCCCAATTACGCATTCTAGGGTTTGCCCCAGACCCGAAAGGATTCAGCCCCCACTTAACAATTGCCCGCGTAAAATCTGGAAGAAACAAGGCTGAACTCGCAAAACAAGTAGAAGAAAACATAAACTATGATTTTGGAACAGTGAAGGCAGAGTGTTTAAGGCTTAAGAGAAGCGACCTAACCCCAAAAGGCCCCATATACTCAACCCTTAGAGAAGTTTGCCCACAAAAATGAGAAAAGGATTGGCTATGCCAAACGAAATGGAGGAAATCTGCGTCCAAGTTCTGGACAAAATCACGCCTAAAAAAGAGGAACGCTTAAAAATAGAAGCACTAGCAAGAGAACTGGAAAAGAAAGTTTCTTCCACAGCAGAAGAGTTCAACATCGAAGCCGCAGTGCGTTTGGAAGGCTCAGTTGCAAAGGACACTTGGCTCAGCGGAGAACCAGACATAGACATTTTCATGCGCATGCCCACAACCATACCCCGCAAATCTCTCGGGGAAATTGCCCTAAAAATAGCCAGAAAAGCAACTGAAGGCTCAAAGCAAGTGGAAAGGTTTGCCGAACACCCATACCTGGAGGCCTTCGTTGACGATGTCCGCGTTAACATAGTGCCATGCTATGCGGCTAAGCGTGGAGAGTGGTTAAGCGCCACGGACCGTACGCCCTACCACACGGACTACGTGAAAAAACGTTTAAGCCCAAAAATGCACGGGGAAGTTCGCCTACTGAAGAAGTTTATGAAAGGAATAGGCGTTTACGGGGCGGAAATAAAAGTAGGCGGCTTCAGCGGATACCTCTGCGAGCTCTTAGTGATACATTACGGGTCCTTCGTAAACGTGTTAAAAACGTTTGCGAAATACAAAGCGCCGATGATTATAGACATAGAAGGCCACTACCGAGGAAGCGAAAACGAGCTGAAACTTCTTTTCCAAGAACCCCTCGTAATAGTTGACCCTGTGGATAAGGGAAGAAACGTGGCTTCAGCAGTGCAGCCTCAAAAACTCTACACTTTTATAGCGGCTTCCCGTGCCTTCCTGGAAAAACCCGCCATGCGCTTCTTTTACCCACAAGAAACAAAGGCTTTGTCCGTCAAAGAGTTAAGGGAAAACCTGGCTAAGCATGGCTTAACATTCCTTTTTGTGGTTTTTGGAAAAGTTAACGCTGTTCCAGACGTTTTGTGGGGTCAACTTTACAAGTCTCAACGTGCCTTAACAAAGCTTCTTCAGCTAAACGACTTTAAACCTTTACGGTGCGCCTCATGGAGTAATGAAGAAGACTTAAACATGTTTATATTTGAAGTTGAAAGCCGTTTCATTCCGCCGATAAAGAAGCATCTTGGACCGCCTATGGAAAAGGAATGTGACTGCAGAAAGTTTTTGGCGAAATATATAAACAACCAGAATGTAGTTTTAGGGCCATATATTGAGGATGGACGATGGGTTGTGGAGTTTAAACGGAAACACGCTGATGCCGTGGATTTGCTAAACGAAAAACTCATGGACGGTGGAAGAAGCACAGGAGTAGCCAAAGAAATCTCCAATGTAATCCGCCGCGGTTTCAGAATTTACGTGAATGACGGAATAACTGAAATTTATAGGGAGCACAGTGAATTTGCAAAGTTTTTAACAGAATTCCTTTCAGGCAAGCCTAAATGGCTAGAAAACTCCAAGGAGTAAACCTATTACGAGCAATGTGCCAAGCACCCAACAGTAAAATGCGAAAACATGAAATCTTCTTTTAGTCAGCACTTTCCAAAGGAGCTTCAAAGCCGAGTAGCCTACAATCATGGCTGCAGCTACCCCAGCTGAAATTTCAATCCAGCCCAGATTGGAGGCTGCCAACTCGCCGAAGTTCGTGTAAAAAGTCAGTCCGAAAGCTCCAATTACGGCTGGAACGGATAGCAGAAAAGAAAACTTGAAAGCTTCGTCTTTCTTGATACCGAGCAAAAGCGCAGTGGCAATCGTTAAACCGCTTCTTGAAAGCCCTGGAATCACCGCTATGCCTTGAGCTATTCCAATAATTAAGGCTGCAGAATAGCTTATATTGCTTTTTTTCTCCTTTCCAGCTTTTGTTGAGTAAAGGACAAAGCCGCAGGCAAGCAATGCAACTGCAACTGTTAACATTTCTTGGAAAAAGTTTTCTAAGAACATGCTGAAGGCTAATCCCATAATTGCTGTTGGTATTGTTCCAACGATTATAAGCGGTATAAGCCTTCCGTAATCTGTCTTGAAATTGCGATGGGCTAGGGCTGAGAGAATTTTTTCGACGTCGCTTCTAAAGAAGAGTAGGATGACGGTTAATGTTCCCAAATGTAGGATAACATCGAAAAGAAGGGGCGCCTTTAAGCCTAAAAATTTTTCAGCAATCTTCAAATGTCCAGTGCTTGATATGGGAAGCCATTCAGTTAATCCTTGAATTACACCGAGGACAACTGTCTCAATTAACTGGTTCAAAATGAACTCCTTCCGTCACTTTAGTCTTTTATTGCAGTTATCGAGCTTAAAAACATTCCATTTAAACGTAAACGAAATTGTTAACACTATAAAAAGAGAAATTTGGAATTTGAGTTAAGAATAAACGTTAGACTTTACGTGATTTAGTCTAGTATCTCCGTCTTCTCTGGTTTCTTCTTTTCATCAAGCACTCTCGGCAGTAAACTGGTCGGTTCGGGTCTGGAACGAAGGGAACTTCGCATTCCGCGCCGCATTCAGAGCAGACTGCCTTGTGCATTTCTTTCTCGGCCATTTTCACTCTTCAACCCCTTACCGTTTTATTGTGCAAAAGCAAGTTTTGCACGACCACCCTTTACCCATTAAAGTTGCTTATAAGAGTTTGCGTTGAAAAGCCTGTTTTAATCGAAATTTCATGCCTTGCAAAAGCCTAAAACAACCCGTGGTCGAATGTTTTTGCCGATGGGCGAAACGTGTATGAAGATTTTGGTTGACGAGATGTATGCTGGTTTAAAAGAGTATTTTGAAATTTTAGGATGGGAAACCTTAACAGTGCAAGACATCAACCTAAAGGGTGCGAAAGACAAAACTATTGTGGAATACGCCAAAAGCAACAATTTATTACTGGTCGCCCAAGACCAGAAACAAGCTGAAATGGCTGAACTTGTCGGCGTAAAATACGTGCTTATTTCAAACGCGATGATTGCCAAAATAGCAGATTCACAAATAAAAGAAAAATATCCCGAACTTGCAAAATTTAAGGGTGAAAGTTTTCATTTAGCGTTTAAACATGTGTTAATTACGTTATATTTCAACAAGCGTTTTTTGTTTTTCGAATGAAGCAAAATTTGAAACTCTAACCCCTATAAGCCTAATTTTCACATTTGGGTTTAAATATGCCTGTAAAAGCTCTTTGGCGGTTTTCTTTAAATCATCCAGCCTATTAGTGATGAAAGAAAGGGTTTTGCTGTGGGTGTGGGTTTCAAAATTTTCATAGCGCACCTTAACCGTAACCGTCTTAAAGTAGATATTCTGCCTCAAAACGTCTCTATACACTTCTTCGGCAAGGCCGTCCAAAGTTTTAGCCACTAAATTGAAATCATTCGTGTCCTCGTCGAAGGTTTTTTCTCGGCTTATGGATTTTATTTCGCTTCGTTCTTCAACTTCGCTTCGGTCAATTCCATGCGCCATTAAATAAAGCTGTTTTCCCATAAGCCCAAAGGTTTCGGCCAACACTGTTGGGTCGTAGCGGGCTAAATCACCTATGGTTTTTATACCCATAGCCTGTAGCTTCTGTTCTGTTTTTCTTCCAACCCATAGCAGTTTGCGCACGGGTAAAGGCTCGAGGAACTTTTCTACTTCTTCAGGTTTAACAACGGTTAAGCCGTTGGGTTTTTGCTGGTCGCTTGCAATTTTAGCTGCAAGCTTATTGGGTCCTATGCCTATGGAGCATGTAAGTCCCTCTTTTTCAAGAATTTCCTCTTTTATTCGACGGGCTAAGGTTTCAGCCTCCGTATAATCCTTCACTTTTGAGGTTACATCCAAGAAGGCTTCATCTATGCCCCAGCTTTCAAACTTAACCGCGTATTTTCGCAGAATCTCCATAACCCTTTCAGAAACCTTGGTGTAAAGTTCATAGTTTACTGGCAGGTAAACAGCTTGCGGGCAGAGTTTCCAAGCCTTGGATATGGGCATGCCCGAACGCACGCCGAACTTTCTAGCTTCATAGTTGCATGTGCTTACGACGCCTCTGCCTTTACCCTCTTTTGGGTCTGCGCCTACAATGACCGGTTTTCCCTTAAACTCTGGGTGCTCCCGCTCTTCTATGGCTGTGAAAAAGTGATCCATGTCCACGTGAAGGATTATGCGTTTCTTATCGCTCATGAGCTTTTCTTCCCTAAGAGTTAAGCGGTTTTCTGCAGATTTGAATTTATCGCAATTCTTGGGTTTTCGCCTTTCTAAAGGATATATCCAATTTTCGTCACATGTTTAGCTTCACTCAGAATTTTCCATTCATAACTCTTAATGCCAACACATACAATATGAAAACGCTTAAACGGAGAAACGCGAAATGAAAGCCCTTCTGGAAAAAGACGCACAAGAAATCGCCCTCGAATTCCTTGGGCTGAAAAATTCGAAATAGTCGTTGACTCTAAAGGAAAAATAAAATCCACAGACTTTTCACTACTATAGCATATCAGACGTTTAAGCAGCGGCAGCTTACCCCTTGACAACATGTTTTGAGGCCAAGATGGGCTGTAATAAACGCTTAATGTCTGCTCCTAGGCAGCAAACAACCTTTCCACCTTCAACATAAAAATTGAAAGGAAAACCAGTTTTATGCCCAAAAATTTATTTTTAAGGTTTGAGCGAGAAAATCTTGTCTATCGGAGGTAAGCCGACCCTAAAATGTCCATGTTTGAAAATGATTGGCGTTTCGTTGAGGCTTCAGCAGGAGGATACCTATATGCTGAAGTCAT
>WUQU01000430.1 GCA_009889605.1 Candidatus Bathyarchaeota archaeon
CTTAAGATGTTCTACTGCTGGAATGAGAAATATTGTAAGGCTTGCATATTATAATAGCTCAAGGTCATTGATATCTTCGGAAGACATATATGACTCAACAAACAACCCTACTACGTGGACAAGATACGTTCTTTTTGGCATTCCACCAGCCGGAGCAAGGTATATGAAAATTCTTCTGATAAGTGGTGATCCAAGTGTTAACGTAGCTGGAACTATACTGTGGGATGCAGTATCAGTTGATCCGTTTCCAAGGGTAATACCGACGCAGTTTACGATCACTCATTGAAGTACAACAAGCCGATCATGGACAGATGTGAGCAGTGTATCCATTAGAATACCAAAGGGCTTTAATATTCTGAATTGCAGCCTAACACTATGGGTAGGATCAGGTGGAGCAGCTACAAGACTTAGATTACTAGATAGATATTCAAGCCCAGTTTACGGAGACTCGAGTGACCATAATGCTGCTAGTGTTACTCTTGATATTTCTGGAATAAGTGGACAACAAACCATTTATTTACAAGGCTTAAGCGAAAGGGGAGGTCTAATGGGCTGTTGGAAAACAGACCCCTATGCCATGTTTATCAGAATGTGAAGGATTGGTATAAACTCGAACTATGAAATATTTGTATTTGCGGTTTTCTAAGTAATTATACTTAAATATTTGTGGCTATTTTTGAAGAAAATGGTTAAAAACTGAACTATATATGACAAAATATGTGCTTACTACTCATTGAAATAAACTAAAAAAGCAAACACACGAGCGAAGACTAATTGCGCGTAATATTTATTTTTGTGTTTGTATAAGTGATTCTATAATAGATACATCAGTAATATTTTTTTTCTGAGCATCTTCCAGAGCTTATATTTATGCTCCTTCTCAGATTTGGCAAGTCCCTCAAGTTACTAATATCTTAACTACCACTTCAGCATACCAACCGCTTTAAGCCAGCCTTCGTAACGTGGTGGAAAAGTAGCTATCCTATGATTACCGATTGCAAAAACATAGTTTCCTTTGTCGTCTCTTTTTGGTTTAATGTGAAGCATTGCTCTTAAGTCTACTGAACTCTTTATTGGCATTGCTTGCCCCCAGAAATAGTTAAAGTTAAAAGGAAAGCATTTCCTCCAAAGAGTCGAAATCATCAAAATAAAACCTTCGATAACCCTCAACAACACTCGACATTCCCCGAACGGTAAACAACAGAAGTTTCACCCTTAC
>WUQU01000431.1 GCA_009889605.1 Candidatus Bathyarchaeota archaeon
TCGTTGGCGTCTCCTTTTGTTTTAAAGCCTTCGTTTGTTACGCCTATTATTCTATGGGTTACCGTTGTTGGCTGTTCGGCTTCCACTTTGAAGCAGATTATGTCGCCTACGGTTAGGGTGTAAGGCTATTTTTTGCGAGTTTTTTAGGGTTTGGCGTTTTCATTTATGTCACTTGAGGGTGGGAAAGTGGACTGTTATGGCTATATCAGCCTTTAGGGCTAGTCCTTGATATTCGTTTCCGGCAGTGGCGGGCATCCAGACAGTTAGCTGAAGGGTGACGCTGTCTTTTGGTGGAACTGCCCTTTTTTCCATCTACTTTTATGCTTTGTGCTAAATCGCTCAATGTTCCATTGTAGAGAAGGTTTGGTTTTCGCCCTTGCCTTTTCCAAGTTCTAATATCTCAATCTGCAATCCGGTTGCTAGGTAAACGTCTCCACGGAATGTGGCGTTTAACATGCAAATTCTGAAGGGCAAGTCGCCAACATTAACCACTTTCAAATATTTGGTTATTTTTGGGCTGCCCGGATAAAAGTAGCCATCTGTGTCTGGGTGGAAAAGCGGCACTTTAGGCGAAATTTCCATATCAAACTTTTTTTTCTTTCCAAGATAGACGGTGCAAGCTGAGACCAAAGGCTGATTAGCCATAAGCATTATGAGAACGAAAGCTATTGAAAAAATGAATATTGGCATGATAATTTTTCTTTTCTTCGTGCCTCTCAACTCTTTATAATAAATAAAGGGGGAGAGAAAAAAGGTTTTGTTGGAGGATTTACTGTTTTAGCGTGAAGATTATTGTTAAGTTGAATGTGTCGCCTTGAAAATCGTTGCCGGCATTTTCGTCAAATTTTATTTTCATTTTCAAATTGGGTAATTTTGTTTGTTTGAGTATCTGGTGATGGAAGGTTAATTAATGGATCCATTTTTAAATCGTAAAGTGTTATTTTTCCGTCACCGTCTGCATCGCTTATTTTCCAGTTTTCGTTTGTGGGACCACCGTTGTCTTGTCCTGTCAGGCAGTTGATGTTGATTTCGTCGTTTCTGTAATATATGTATGTGATTATCATGTGCTTTGCCATCTCTTCTGGGTGTTGGTCCGTGTTGGGGTCTGTGTCTGATTCTGTTTGTGGGGTTTCTTCGGTGACTGCGTAGTCGCATGTTATTTCTAAAGTGCTTGACGGTACTGTGCCGAAGTTTTTAAGGAAAACCCTGCCAACTGGTGTTTCATCGCCAGGCTTCATATCTGATAAAGTCCATGTTCCCGTAACGCCATCAGTCCATGGACCCGTACTGCTGTGGCTAAGTTTCAGATCTAATGTTCCAGCTTGGAACGTGTTGCCGCTGCTTCTCTCCGTATCTCTAAAGTAGGCTACTGTTCCAGCTCCGAGAAGCATTGAAACTACGGCGATTATCGTCCAATTCGCCAAGATCTTTTTGTCCATCACTGACCCTCCTTGTTAAACTTGTGGGAGTTTTATGGCGGCGGCACGTATCCTTCTATTTGAGTTTATCGGCATGTGTGCCCATTATCACCCAATCAAAGCTTATTGAAGCTCCTTGCAGCGAATCTTGCGGGTGTCCAGTCTCCATGAACTTTAACTCGAGAACCATTTCATAATAATACCATGGAGGTATGTCACCGCCACCCCAGTTGGCTGACAAAGTCACCACATCCCAATCATTGTTCTGGCCTGGAGTGCCTGACGGAAAGCCGGTGAAGAACTCGTTTAAGCTTAGATGCCCATCATGCACACCACCATCGCAGACGCTGTCAGGCAACCAACTCTCATAGGTTGCGCCAGAAACAGTTTCAGGTCCATATGCTAAAGTTCCATCAGGATTATATTTGTATTCCTTAATGTTTACTATCTCAATTGCGAACCTGAGACCCTTTTCGTCGACTAGGTTCTCGTCGCACATAAACAAATATTTAATGGTAATCGTCCCAACGTTCCTAAGCTTGAAACTGAGTGTTGCTGTGCTTCCAGGATACATGCCACCTATTGAAACTGGAGCGCTAACCATCTTCATATCCAAGATACCAGCTGGCTTTTTTAACGTGTCCCAGCGTCCAAAGACACGAGCTGGGAGCATGCTCACAAACTCCGCATCAGCGGAGCCGGCTCCGCCCCAGCTAAATCAAAATTGAACTTCTAAACCTTTTTAAATTTTTATGGAAAAATGTTCTAGAGCTTAGTTTATAGGTTTTTCCAAAGACACATCGCCGTCTGAGTAACTCTGAAATCTCATCCTTCATATGAAAAGTCAACCTAATGCCTTCTCATCATCCGGCAACAAAATAGGGCAAAACCAAAAATAAAAACATTCCCAAAAACCCTACAATCCCAATTGTTGTCGGTGAAAAATCAAAGCAAACAACGACATTTAAACACCCTTCCACCCGTCCACACTAAACCCTTCCCCAACAAGTCCAACTTAATACTTATTCTGAATTCATATTTACAGTTCATAAGCTAGTTAAATACCAAATCCCATTTTGTTTACGTGAAACGGTGGCGAAAACCCTTGAAACAAGACCTCACGCTTAAACAAAGAAACGAATAAAAAACAAAACTAGCCACAGCCTTCCAAAATAGAATAAACTTGTAATCCGTTCACAGGAGAAAAACAGCTACTAATGAAAACTAAAGACGAAAAACCAATACTCCAAATCCATAAAAGCTTTATATAAAAAAGATAGAAAATAGGCCCAAGGTTTGGACATAAGACGATCCAAGCTTGAAATGTATATCGACATCCTAAAAGTACTTGCCCATAGGGGGGCCCTCAAACTAACCCACATGTACAAAGCAAACGTAAACTGTAGCGTGCTAAAGGAATACCTAGACTTCCTGATCAAACAAGGCCTAGTTGAAGAAAGAACCATCGGCAAACGCAGAGTCGTCTACGCCATAACCCAAAGAGGCGTAACTGTACTAAAGCATTTCAAAGAACTGAAACAAGTACTTCCCATAATTGAAGAAGCTCGAAACAGGGCTCCAACCCCCTTCTAAACTCTAAAATCCTCGTCCCAAGCCTCTTTCTCTTACACGTTCTCAAAGCAAAATATTCCAGCCGCTAAAATCTAATTTTTATCTTTTTCTCTCTCTACCTCACTAACACACTAACACCACACCACACACCCACGAAAGGAACAAACAAACCAACAAACAATCAAACAAACCAACAAACAAAACCAACCAAAAATTAAACTAACCTAAACATTAACAGAAACCATGTTGAAAACGATGTCGTTAACGATGGAAAACCAACAGTCCACTGACAACTGTATACAAAAAGTTTAAACTCACCTAAACAAACCTTCTGAGTCTATTTCGCTTTTTTAAGCTTCCAGATTTTCATCCTCCCCAATTCATTTTTACTCTTCAGTAAATCTTTTAGGGGTTCTATTGGTATAAAGTATACCTCACCATTTAGGAAGAACATTAAACTTCTTCCATTTTTCGTCTTGTACAGCATCGCAGCCTCTTCAAAACCTACACTGTTTTCCCCCTCGGTGCTCGTTTAAATCTCCGTTGCACAACTTCACGCATTGTTTTCAAAACATCTTGATAAACCTCTGCCATACGCATTTGCAACTCCATTGTATCCCTCACTATTATGTTCGCTAACTCCTCTGTTGTCTTCGGAGGCTCTCTAACCTGTGGCATTTACTGCACTACTCGTTTCAGAAGTTCAGGGTACTCCCTTATGTATTTTTCAACTATCGCTCTTCTTTGTTGCAATGTTAACCTTATCCTCCTTCCATGTTTCGGTGTGTACGACCTTCTATTTTGCCCGAACTACTCTCAACCTTTGACGCAGTTTGTATTACGTTTTTAAGTGTATTACATTGTAATACAGAATACGTTCATAGTTAGTTAGATAGTTAGTAAGAAGAAGAAAAAGGAAAAACTTTTATAATTTGCATGCATTCTGCTTCCTAAAAGGTGTGGAAAATGAAGTTTGGCACATACCTATTTGAACCGGAGAAGGTTCCAGGCTTCGATTTTGATTTGTTTCGGGTGAAGCCAGAGGTTGGAAGAAGGCAACCGCCGCGAGCAGACATGTACAGCAACGTCGCAATATTCGGAGACAATGTTACAGCACGTAACCATCCAGAGTGGGTTTCCCAGTCTGAGCATGGACCTGCTTTAAGAACCAATGATAGATATAATTTCCGTTGGGACATCCTCTGCCCCACAGTTCCAGAGTATAGAGAGGAAATGCTAAAGTATATTGAAGAGGTGGATAGGGCTTCTCAAGGCATTTGGCTTAACAGCATTCACTTCGCAGACCACGGTCACTGCACTTGTCCCCGTTGTAAGGAGAAATGGCAGAAGAGTGGACTAAGCTGGCTTGAATGGCGTAAAAAAGAGGTTACAGACTACATTGCCCAAATCCGAGACGTTGTGAAAAAAGAGCTGGTTATCGGTTTGCTTCCAGATCCCGTTAGTTCCTATGAGCGTTTTGGCATAAACTTCGACGCACTAGCACCATACACAGACGCCTTCAATGTCGTTATGTTTTCGAAAAATTATGCCACTCCATGGTATTGGGAAATGCTCTGCATGGGCTTCAAGAAATTGCTGAAAAAGCCGATGTATATAAGCCTCTACGTGTTTGGTCCAGGCGACGATCCTAAGGAGGTTCCATCACCAGCGGAGCTTCTAACGGTTTCGGTTCGCTGTGGGAGAACAGGGATTGACGGCATCCTCTACCTCGCAGGGAAGGCAAGCCAGATAGTGGATTTTCAGAAGGCGGCTGTTGACAAAATTGAGCTTAGGCAGAAGCTGAAGAACTACGGATGTCCCGAAGTTTTGGAACTGGTTGAGCGCTGGGAGCAGATAGTAGGATAGAAACTGTAAACTAAAACACCTAAGCGCCTCACCACTTTTTACAGCATCTTATATTTTATTCAAAATAAAGCAACATGTGAATGACTGACTTCTTAAAAAGAGTTTTTTGAGAGAATTTTCTCAATTATGCAAAGTAGCGCATTTTTTAGGAATGGATTTGAATTTGTCTTCTCTTTGCTCAATTTGATGGAGCGCTGAAGATTTTCTTCTTTGCAAATTGTTCTGAAGAAGCTCTTTTTGAATTCTTCACTTAGGATGTTTATGTCTCCGAATTCCTCTGGAATCAGTCCTTTCTTAACTTCTTCGTCCATGTTTGCAGCCATCATTAAAACCAGCGAAAGGATGGGTTTCTCTCTTAAGGCTTTTATGATCCTCGAGTTTATCTCTTTCACATTTACCTCTGCATGGCTTTTTTCAGAAATTTCTCGCACGAGCTCTTCTATAGGCAGTTTCCGCTCAGAGAACCTTTTAAAAACAGACCTTGTAGGAATTAAGTGATTGCCATTTTTCAGTATAGCATCTTTTACGGCTTTTCTGGTGCAACAACCCACTAACCTTCCAA
>WUQU01000432.1 GCA_009889605.1 Candidatus Bathyarchaeota archaeon
AAGGGATATATCAAAACATTGAATTACCATGGTAAAGATACTTCAAAAGCATTTTTGACATCTTGCTGTACTCACTGCACCAGACCATATTATAATGATAGTCCAAGAAATTCGGTTCTGTACAATTATCACAGCGAAAAATATCTCGAACAAAAGGTTTTTGACACTTAAGACCCCATTTGTTGAAAGGTGTTGAAATTTCTCGTCAACACTTCGTATGTTTTATTAGAGCGCTATGCGTTAAGTTATGCTCTGATACTCTCAAGACTGACAGGGCTGATGGTCATTGCACCATTTTTCGCTGGTTTCTCTCTTCCTCTTGAAATAATGGTCATACTTCTAATTGCTCTCGGTTACCTAACCCTTATGAACATCCCAATTCTGACAACTATAAACTTGCCACTGCCAACGATTGTTGGATCAGTGGCTTATAATTTTTTCATAGGTTTCATAATAGGACTGATAGCTTACACGATAGTAAGTTCCGTATATGTTGGAAGCGAAATATTCGGTATACAGTCAGGTTTCAACGTCAGCGGTTCGTTAGACCCAACCGTTGAGGAATCACCGATAACAAGTGAGTTCATATATCTTATCTCCATCTACATATTTGTCTCGCTTAAGGGGCATCTTGTGCTTTATGAAGCCCTCGTCAACTCATTTCAAAAGTTTCCGATACTCATTACCGACATACCGTTTAAAGAAATAAATAATCTATATTATAAAGTATTTATCGACACTTTCCTATTTTCACTACAAATAGCCCTCCCGCTGATAGGCTTGATGTTTCTTATCAACGTGTTGTTTGGTATACTTTCAAGGCTTGTGCCACAGATGAATGTCTTCATGGTTGCAATGCCAGCTTCCACGATGATTATGTTTCTTTTGATGGTGGTGATGATACCCGTATGGGTAGAGTTGATATCAAAGATGGTTTACAAAATGGAACCATATATAGCTCAGCTTCTTTCAAGATAAATCTCCAACTCTTTGCAGACCCAGATAAAACGGAAAAAGCAACCCCCAGAAAAAGACAAAAGGCGAGAGAAGAAGGTCAAGTCCCAATTTCCAGAGAGTTCATATCTGGACTTGGCTTCTTGTTCGTGTCGATAATTTTCCTTTTCGTTGGAAAAGCACTGCTATCTTCACTCATCGATGGTACAATTGCAACTTTTGAAATATCGGATTCAGACCTTAGGACTTTCGAAGATTTTCTACTGTACTCGGTTAAATCATTTACTCCAGCGTTTACTGCACTCGCACTGCTTATCTTTGCTGCTGCCATTTTTTCGGTCGTTATAGGGCTTTTACAGACGCGGTTCCTCTTCACACTGAAAACCATGAAATTCGACTTCAACAGACTAAATCCTATAAGTGGCTTAAAAAGAATGTTTTCTTTAAGGTCGCTTTTCGAACTTGCAAAAGCTATAGCGAAACTGCTCATCGTTGGATTTGTCGGATACAGCGTTCTAAAGGGAAACTTCGATAAAATTCTGCTTACCGTAGATTCGGACATCAACGATGGTGTTCTAATAATATGGGGTACGTTTACTGAGTTAATCATAAAATGCGCAATTGCATTGATAATAGTATCACTTGGTGATTACTTCTTTTCGAGATACGAGTACGAACAGAATATCAAAATGACTAAGCAAGAAGTAAAGGAAGAGTTCAAAGAGATTGAAGGTAACCCAGAAGTGAAAAGACGTCAACGCCAAATCATGATGCAGTATGCTATGCACAGAATGATGCAGGAAGTACCAGAAGCAAGTGTAGTGATAACGAACCCAACGCACTTCGCCTGCGCCCTGCGATACGATCCAGAGAAGGACTTCGCACCGGTGCTCGT
>WUQU01000433.1 GCA_009889605.1 Candidatus Bathyarchaeota archaeon
AATATGTCATTTGCAAGATTGGATAAGAAAAGAATTTTGTTTGGGGGAGATCACGGCTATTTCTCAGTTTGCTCGCGCAGCATCTTTGGAACATAAGCGCATGCGGGGTCCGACTCAAATATGTCTCCTGTGTAGAATTCTGCGCGTGTTCTACAGCCTCCGCAAATCTCACGGTATTCGCAGACTCCACATTTACCTTTAATGTTGCTTTTGTCTCTAAGCTTCAAATGCAGCTCTGAGTTTTGAAGTTCTTCCCAGCATTCTTTTAAGGTTTTATTCCTAACATTTCCAAGCCTGTAACCTTCATGGAAGCCGCATGATCTAAAGTCGCCATTTTCAGTTATGCCAATATAATTTCCGCCGATTGTGCATTTTCCAAGGAAATAATTCGCGAACCAGCTCCAAAAGTCAGATGGATTTCGTTGACGCACAATCCTCGCATAGAATGGGCTGTAAACATTGATTTGAACTTTCCCCTCATACTTTTTGGTTAAATCATAAATGTGGTTAAAGGTCCACTCATACTCCTCAGGTGAAGGCGCCAGATCATTCATGTTCTCTTCCGCTCGTCCAACAGGCACAGTGTTGTGGAAGACAACCGTTCTAGCACCATACTCGGCTCCAAGTTTGATTGGATGTTCAACATACTTGTAATTATCTCGTGTGATTGTTGTCACTATGCAGTCTAGTATTCCCGCCTCTGAAAGCTTCTTCATAACTGCGAAAGCCTTGTCGTAGCTTCCTTTCCCTCTGATCTTGTCGTTAGCTTCTTTTGGGCCGTCGATGCTTACTGCGGTGCGAACTTCGTTTCGAACAAGTCCGTTGAATAGGTTTTCGTTGAATACGAAACCGCTGGTTATTAGGCTGACCTGAAGACCTACTTTTCTGGCGTAGCCTATAACTTCGAAAATATCCTCTTTAAGAAGCGGTTCTCCTCCGCTTATCCCAAAAAATGGTGACCCGAAATAGTAAATTTGGTCTACTATACGGAATCCATCTTTCGTATTTACTTCTGAGGGGTCTCTTGCCTCAGGATTGAAGCTGCAATATAAACAGTTACCTACGCACCGCCTCGTGCATCGCCATACAATCATATACAGGGGCGCTCTACTTTTATTCATTTTCACCACACATGGCTAATGGGAACATTGTTTTTGTAATATAAATTTTTTTCTCAAACTTCCCATTTGTGACATAAGATTCGCGAAGTACATATTTAAGGAGGGAAAAGGGCTCCAAAATTATTTAATTTAAGTCCTACTTTATATGCAGAAACAAGAGGGATGCTCTTGGTTTTGAGTAAAGGATTTGCAAAATACTTGGCGATTTTCCTTGCAGCAGTTATAATTTCCTCATTGTTTTGGAATCTGAATCAATTCTTGGTTTTCAGAAACATTTCGTACATAGAGGATTATGATTACATAATGATTACGTAATTTATATGGATGAACGCGAAATTAAAGTGAAAAACGGTGTCACTGGAGAAATTGATTTCGTCAGCAGGGAGCTCTCAAGAATAATTAACTGGACAGTTAAACATGATGACCTCAAAATATTCATTAAAAAAGCTGACTACAATGTCTCCAATAATCATTATTAAAAAATTTTAAAGGCTTAAAAATCGTGAGCAATGGAGCTAAACTAAACCTTAACGGTAACTTTCTAATTTTGAAAGGAGAAAGTTGGAATAACTCGAAACAAAATTCTATTGAAGGATTAACAATAATTAATGGAGGCATATTTTTAGAAAACTCTTTCATGACCACTATAAAAGATTGCACCTTCATAGACTCCGAAGAAGGCGTAGTGTTTTCAAACACCAATGGCTGGACCGAGTGCACAAAAATTGAGGATTGCTACTTCATAAATGTAAAAAGGGGCATCGTTTTCAAGAGCCCCTCTGAAAACGGGACATCTTCGTATGCGAATACTGAAATAAAACGTTGCTATTTCGAGTTAGGCATTGAAAATGCCATTGGAATACACGTTGAGCCTCTTTCAAATTTCAATGAAGGATTAATCCAAAATGTTCGATTCTGGATGGGTAAAGTTGGGTATAATCAAACAGGAATTCTTCTCGAAGGAAGCATGCTTAACACGTTAATTCAAGACACAGTTTTCGAATCTTTTGCCGGTTACCCTCAAAGCATTTACGGCATAAAGCTTGGCCACGACTGCGAACCTCCCATATTTGGTCAAGGTCTGATCTTCTGTGGAAACCTCACATGCAGCATCTACAATCCTTATGGCAAATGGCTTTATGGAGCAGGCGGCGCCTTCAAAGTTGAAGATGTCAATGTTCCTCTCGGCCTAAATGATGTTTACGGAGCTTATCGCGAAATAGGCTTGGTTCCCCATCTTTCCTTATCATCAATATGTGATGTGAAGATACGACTAGAAGGAGAGTTTTCGCAGGGAGAGACAGTGGCTGTCAGATTTAGATTTAAGTTCATAGATAATGTCTTCTCTAAGGAAGTGGTGGTTAATTTTAACCAAACTGATACCGTGTGGCTCAGCTATGACGATTTGCTAGTTATGTGGCCGAGCAGAAATATCATTTTATCCTTAATTGTTGATGCAAAAACCACAATGACCTCTTCCGCTGTAAACGTTTTAGTTTCAGTTTACGGAAAGTATGGTTAAACGCATTCTTAAGTGATGAAAGGCTAAACCTTGCGTTTCTCCAAAATGTATTAAAATTCTTGCAATATCCTGGTCGGAAATCTTATAAACCATTTTTGCAGATAAAGGAACAAAATGGTCAATTAAAGGAGTTGTCTGAAATGTCTAAACCAAAAGAATATTCATGGATGACCAAGGACACATTGATGGGTTACACTTTCGTTGCCCTTGTTATCCTTGCGATTACTACATCACTCTTGTGGTGGTGGACTACTACAAGTACAGGCTGGTCTCTAGGTGTAACTGTGGCTGTTTCATGTTTAATTGCAGTAGGCGTTTCCGTCGGCCTTGACTATCTACTCTCTTCAGTGCTAAAGGAAAAGGGACCATTAAATACCCTGTCTGCAGCTGTTTTCGGCTTAATTGTTGCTCTATCATACTCTTATGGCAGTCCAGCGATGGTGATCGTTGAAGTATTGCCTCTTATGGCCCCTCAAGCTTTCATTTATGTTGCCGCAATTGCTGCCGTGGGAATGGTGTTATTTAAGAAAGCTCAAGGGTTACTTGGCAGAAAATATGTAAACCCAGCTGCGGCCGCCAAACTATTGGTATTGGCACCTTTTCTATACCAGATCTTGCTACCGCAAGATCATGCAACAAATATTCCAACCCTCGCAACAGCTTTAGACTATGGTGGTTCAGCGCCTTTTGCAGGATATATAACATCATGTTTTGGGCGCCCTGACTTGGTGATGCAAGGAGCATATCCCTTTCCACCGTCTCCTTCAGACGTGTTTATGGTCTTAATTGTGGCTAAATTTCACGGTTGGGCAGGCGGAGCTTCTAGCATAGCTGTCATGGTAGTTGGACTTGGACTTTTCCTAGTTGCTCGAAAATACATAAAATGGAGAATAACCCTATCATACCTTGTCACTGTCACAGCAATGGCCTTAATAATGAACGCGATATACGGTGGAGACGCACTTTTACGCATAGGCTTTCACCTGTTCATTGGAAGTTCAATTTTCTTAGCGTTTTTCATGGCAACAGATCCGGCGACTACTCCGTTGACGCATGTGGGTCAAGAAATCTTCGGAATTGGATTAGGTGTAATATCCGTTCTTGTGCAATCGTACATGAATTTCTTTGGAGGCACAATTCTTGCCCTAGTGATAATGAATTTAACCTCGCCTTTGCTGGACAAAGTTGGCCTGCCCAAGCCAAAAGAGGCAAAAAGGGAAGTTAAACTTCCAAAAGCCCAGCAATTCGAAACAGTTCAAACCACCCAATGCATGCGGTGCGGTGCATGCATGTACGCGTGCTGCCATAGCCTAAGCCCAATTCTAATCAAGGAAGCATTCGACAAAGGAGATGCGAATACTTTGAGGAAACTTCAAGCAAACCTCTGTGATGGATGTGGTAACTGTAACTTCGTCTGCCCAGCTAGAATTGATCTGAGAAGTTCAGTTCTTAGAGCAAAAGCTTCGCTGCGCACCACGAAATAAGTTACCCAATAGTCCCTCTTTCTTTTATTTGCATGTTTTAAGTAAGCACCGCGTCACATCATAAAGCGTTATTATATCGGTTAAGTTATAAGGAGGGAAAATTATAAAAGCTAGCATTAATATAGAAGCTACTACAATAACTTAAGATGAATGCTGTAATCATAATGTCCGCTAAAAAATTTGCAGCACTTTTGTTTATATCCCTTATATTTGTTGGAGGAGTATCTGCTCAAGTTTCGATGCTCGGCGTCTCTCCGGGTGATAGTTTCACTTACGATTTTTAAGTCTTTTGGGTCTCTTCTAATCCCAATGCAACAGTTCCAGCAAGCATAGTAAGCCAAAATGAGACAGAATTAATCCGTGTTGTTGTAACTGATGTGAGTAGTTCAACCGCGTTTCTGAATGTTACTTGGCAGTTTAAAAATGGAACTAAAACTACTTTGCAAGTGTTTGTGAATGCGCAAGATGGAAGGGGTGATGGATTTGGGCTGATAATTATGCCCAACTTGGATGCAAGATACTATGCATATCCTAAAGGTATAAATCAAAGTAGATCTTTCGTGATAAATGAGACCTTAGTAAAAACTTATCCTTTTGGCGAAAGAGAAGTGGTTCACGCAGTTGTCAACAAGACCAACTTGCCTAGTTATGTTTATGTCTTTTACGACATGTACTTTGATAGAGAAACGGGTGTGATGCTTGAATGGTATGTAGAACAAGTTCTCTCCGCTGCTCCAAACGAGAAGATTTCATCACTGTGGAAAATAAAAGAGTTTAACGTTAAATCTTCTCCAAGCAGTGAAACGTCTGGGCAGTCGTGGCAAGGAATATTAGTGTTAATAATTCTGGTATGTGTTGCGGTGGTTACTGCAATACTTGTTTACAAAAGAAAAAGTCGGAAACGTGTACATCGTCATTAATTTTTAGTTTGCCCCCCCGTTTCATTAAGCTGAGGATAACATTTATCCCATATGCTTCTAACTTTCTTATGTAGAAATATTCCACCGCCACAGCAATTATTGTAAGCATCGTTACGGCAACGGCGTAAACAAGCCATGTCAGAAGGCCTACCCCTTCGGAAGATGGCCCTTCAATAATCCTAATTCCTTTAAGAATAAGGTTTGTCCGCAGATCTTGCATA
>WUQU01000434.1 GCA_009889605.1 Candidatus Bathyarchaeota archaeon
CAAAGCATTCTTGCGCTTCTGCCGGAATATTGACAAGACGATTCTCAAGCACCTTAGATGTTACTTTTCGACCTTTCATTTCATCAGTAAAACCGGTTAACTTTGTCAACTGCTCTTCACTTTCGAACTTCTTGATGAAAGTCCCAAGTCCTTTAGAACGCGATATTAGTCCTTCTCTTCTCAGCTGTTCTAGGGCATTTCTTATTGTTATTCTACTCGCATCAAATTCGGCACAGAGTTCCATTTCGGGTGGAAGTTTTCCATCTTTGTAATATCCACTTAGTATCCTGTTACGAAGTTCGTTGTATATGCGATAGTATAATGGAATAACATTTTTGTCCATTTATCAACCACCCCTTCAGCACTCATTTTTCTTGTCTAACAGATGTAATAGCACGTCAGATATACTTGTGTATTTTCCAAATAGCTGTTGACACTCCTCTTTACTCTTGCCGGTTAGTATCATGAGGATTGCTATCTTTGGTGAGTTGTTAGCTTTCGCAAGGAATTCTGAAGCCGTTTTGTAGTCAGTACTTGTTGTTTTCATTATGATTCTTATTGCTCGCTCACGCAGTTTTTCATTAAGCACTAACACATCAACCATGTAGTTCTTGTATACTTTTCCCAATTTAATCATTGTTGTAGTGCTTATCATATTTAAGACCATCTTCTGTGATGTACCTGCTTTCATCCTCGTGCTTCCAGATATAACTTCAGGTCCAGTTTCTATGGAGATAACAATATCGGCAAACCCAGAAAGTGCTGGTTTATTGACATTGCAAATCAATGCTGTACGTGCACCGTTTTCCCGGGCGTAGTCCAAAACACCCGCAACATAAGGGGTCCTACCACTTGCGGTTATGCCTATAACCATATCGTTGCTGTTTATCTCTATCCTTCTTGCGTCTTCACGTCCAAGTTCGAAGTTATCTTCAACTGCTTCAACAGACCTTCTGAGTGCTTCTTCTCCTCCAGCTATTAAAGGTACAAAAACACCTTCAGGTACCCCAAACGTTGGTACAACTTCAACCGCATCGATAAAACCTATTCTCCCGCTCGTACCTGCTCCGGCATATATAACCCTGCCGCCACTCTTTATCGCTTCAATGCAATAATCAATCACCATGGCGATTTTGTTAATAACTTTTTCAACAGCATTTGCAACCTTTTTATCCTCATCATTTACTATTCGCAAAATGCTCATTACGTCTAACCTGTCTATTTCCTGCGAGACAGGATTGACTCTCTCTGTTTCGAGTCCTTCGAACATTGTCTTCTCTTCTTTGAAATCATCTTTTTTCATTACACCACCTCCAATGGTTTGACTGGTAGTTTACCTTCGGCATGTACTTTTCCTAAAAGTACGTCAAGCAATATTCTCTGATGTGTCGCCGATGAACCGTAAAGGACAATAGAGTTTCTCGAATAAAAAGCATCATATGGATTTTTAAGAGCGATAAGTAGCAGTTTGGAATATGAGTCGAGCTCTTTTATGAAATTAACGAGTGACTTGCTTCTGTACATATCGAAAGTGAATAAGAGGATTTTTTTACCCTTAACTTTCTCTATTTCTGGCAATTTCGTATCAGAGATAATCTCAAAATAAGCGTTGAATAGTCTTGAAAGTTCTTGCGTTATCTGAGGAACTGGCAGAGATTGATCCACAACTGGAGAACCAGGAACACCAAGCATTGTTAATACCATGTCTACCTCTTCGAGAGGCAATGAATAATCGCGCAGATTTACAATGGTGATGGATTTTCTAACGAGCTCATCTATCGTTCCCTTTGCTTCTCTAACAAAACGTCCATTATCTATGTGTTCAAAAAGAGCGTGAGACTTAACCTTGCTGAATGAATTTTCTATACGATCTAAACTTTCTATGATTCGCCTTTTCAGGTCAGTATTTTGGTTAACGTATTCACAGAAATTGTCGAATGCTCTTATTTGTTTTTCCGGTTCGTGGCAGATAGTCAAGATATCGTTCCCCGCGTTGAATGCTTTCAACGTTTTTTCTTCTATTGTAAATTTGCCAGTACCTCCCATAAGTAAATCATCAACTATTATAACACCGTCGAAACCAAGTCTAATTCTGGCTATATCTACTATTTCTGAAGATAGAGAGGCTGGCAGACCATCTTTTTGAATTCTTGGAAAGTACACATGAGACGGCATCCATGCATTGCATTTCACATTTTTGAAAGGTACCAAATCAAAATTGAGTAGTTCATCAATTGTCTTGTTTATGACTGGCAGGTCAAAGTGCGGATCGATTGAAACGCTTCCCAAACCGGGGAAGTGTTTTAAGCACGTCGCAACTCCTGCCTCTTCCGACGCTTCCACGAAAGCGTTCGAAAACTTAGTTACAATTTCTGGCTCGTCGCCAAAAGAGCGTATTCCGATTACTGGATTCAACGGATTAACGTTTATATCTACAACAGGGGCCAAATTCCAATCCACACCGACTGCTCTCATCTCCAAGGATGTTAAGTAGACTGCCTTCTTGAAGAGCTCTACATCGCGGCTTGCAGCACAAGCCATTGGACTTGGGAGGGTGTTGAATCCATCTTTCAGCCTCACAACATTCCCGCCTTCTTGGTCAACAGCGATGATAGGTTTGTAACCAAGGAAGTTGGATATATCATCTATCAGTTTCCTAACTTGCTCTGGACCTACTATATTGCGAGAGAAAAGAATGACAGACCCAGGTCTTATGTGTGCAAGAACATCTCTCGTCTCTTTTGTTAGCTCCGTACCGTAAATGCCAATCATAAATAGTTTTCCGATAC
>WUQU01000435.1 GCA_009889605.1 Candidatus Bathyarchaeota archaeon
AAACTTTGGCTCCATAGAGTTTGACCATTTTGCTGGTCAAAACAATACAGATCGCCGTCAAAAGTTACAGTGAACACTTTTCCGTCTGCGACTGTAAAGTAGGCTATGTTGACGTAGAGCTCACGCTTCCAAGCTACGCCCAGTTTAGGCCGATCTCCAAGCTGTAACTGCAGCTGAACATATTCAAATGCAGCAACTATAGAAGTAGCAACCAACGCAACAGCGAGCAGTATGGAGATCACTTTTAGAATTTGAGTGCCCCTTAAGCCGCGACGACTTTTTCCGAGTTCAGATGCTGAACCAGCAGCCTTCTCGACGGTCTGAACAATAAGCAGAGCCTCTCTGCCTTGTTCTGAAAGGCGGTATTTTCCATATTCGTCAGTTTGTATTAAACCGTCAAGCTTGTTCAAATGGTGTTGAAGATGCCCGCTACTGTCAATGCCCAATTTCTTTTTTAAATCAGCAAAACCCAGTGGTTCTTCGTTCAACGCTTTTAGTATGAGTATCCGTGTAGGATGCCCTAAAGCATCAAAAATCTCTGCGCGCTGCTGGCTTTCTCGCACATTTTCCATATTTTCCTCCACGTAATCGGTATTTACTATGTTATTTAATGCTTCGTTCATAGACACAAAAAGGCATGAAGTCTATTTTTCTGGACTATGTGCATTTTCTCATTTTGGAAAGGTTGAAGGTTATGTTATTTAGGACTTACGGTATTTTCTACGCTCATAAAGTATCATGCTTAATGGAATTATAAAGGCAATGAGCAGAAACAATGCTAGGAGTAGCTGTCCCATCATGCTGAATTCGACAATCAAGAAAAACCAGAAGGCTACAGTTAATATCAGTATTGCCTTTGCAAAATCACCTATAAACCCCAAGACTAAACCTCAAATCAAAATTACGCTTTGCCACATTTATTCTTAACCTTGATAAACATTTCAAAACGGTAAAAATTTACTTTAACAGAAAAATCTTGGTTCAGTGCAAATAATGAGCTTTCAAAGGACCTTTGACCTGTTTCCACGGGAATCAGCTTAATTTCATATATATGGCGCCACCTTTTGCCTGTCACGAATAATCTGTCTCCTTCAGCGTCATATGCAATTCCGTTAAGCACATCGTCTACGTCTCGTCTTTCCATGTTTTGAAGGCCGCTGAGGTCTATCCGCCCCACAACCTGCCCCGTTTGAGGGTCGATGATTGCAATTTTTTCCTTCATCCATATGTTCGCATAAATTCTGCCATGAATGTATTCAAGTTCGTTGAGATATATTATCGGCGAAACGTCGTGTACCTCAATTTGCCTAACTATTTTAAAGGTTTCTGGGTCGAGGAAATACAAATTCGCTGTTCCATCGCTCATTATAAGCCAATTGCCATCATAAGTTATTCCCCAACCTTCAGTTGAATAGTTAAACTCTTGCAGCAACTCAAAGGTATGCTTATCGTAAACGAATCCCTTGTGTTCCAGCCATGTCAGTTGGACAATTTGTCATCGAAAATTGCGATTCCTTCTCCGAAATACTCGTCTGAAAGAGCGTAAAGCTGAAGAACTTCGCCTGTTTCCAACTTCACGCGGCGCAGTGTAGAGTTACCGTACACTCCTGTGCTTTCATAAAGCCAACCATCGTCGTATACTAGCCCTTGTGTGAAGGCCTTCTCGTCATGGGGATAAACGTTAACAATGCTGTAAGTGTAGTATGTAGGCTGTAAATTTGTTGTTTTTCTGCTCAGCAAAACAAATAGGGTAATGCTGGCTACAAGCACTGCCAAAATCAAGAGTAAACATAGGATGTACTTTTTCTTCATATTTTTCCATCGATTTCTTCACCATGGCTTCTTCAAAAGGTTTGCGAGGACAGCGCCAGCATTTCAAAACACTGTTTAAAGCTGAGGGAGACTTCGCCCCTCATTTTTTAAATTCGCAAATCCTCTTTTCCAACAGCCTTTTCTTTTCTAAAGCAAGTTTTCCCGCTTCTTCCATTGAAGCCCCAATGGAGATAAAACCATGCTTTCGCATTATTATGAAGTTGTTCCCATTCAAAATTTCTTCAACACTTTTGACCAACTCCAGGCTGCCGTAGGGTTTCCACTCTTTAGTTTCAACAGCGCCCACATCTTTTGCATGTTCCATTATCGCCATGTCGTGACCGTGGAAAACTGCATGAACATCTTGCCTTAACAAGTAAATCCTATAGTGTAGGAAGCTTTCAGACGACGGTTCTCTAACACCGTGAACATAAACTATCTTTCTATTCAAATCGCAGTCAACCACTTTGACGAAACATTCTGGATTAAGCATGTTTTTGGGGCCAAGTCCAGACGCGGTAATTATAAACTCGTTTAAGCTTTCCTTAACCCTAAAACTTAGATTCCCCATGGATTTGCCGTCAACAACCGGAGTGAGCCCGCACATGTGGAAAACCTTGCACCATTTAACAAGCTCGGCGATTCTTTCATCTTCCGGCGGCTCTTTCTTCAGAAATCGCGTCTTAAATTTAACTCCAACATACCTCTCCAATTTTAACCGCCCTTTTCAATAATCGCCCAACTTATGGCAGCTGCAAGTATACCCATATTCACTTATACGGGTATTCTTTAATTACTGTTTCCGCGACAAAATTTCGCTCTTTAGGTATACAAACAGCGTCTTAGGCATAAGGCAATAAACTACTACTGAGAACTTTTATATTATTCCTTTTCACAGTCGATAAATCATGAACTATAAAAAACGGTTGAAGCAGATTCTCCTGTTTACAGCTGGCTTGCTTTTTCTAGGTTTACCAGCATACACGATTTGCGCAAACGCCTTAAACATTCAAAACTCGAACCTCTTTCTCAGATATGAAGTGGACGACGTGTTTGTGGGAGAACTCAAGCATACCATCCAAATTGTAAACACGGCGCATACAAAAATTGCCGGCGGGAAGCTCTTCATCCCCATAGTTAATAACTTGACAGCACGTCACTACAGCATACTTCATAAGATAAATTCAACCGGAGGTAAGCCAGCCTTCTTTAAAGACGATTTTGAAAACTTGTATGCCTATTGGAACAACATAGTGATTGAGCCCGGAAAAGCGTTCACCGTAGAGCTGAACTATCACATAATCTCTTTCAGCGTCAGCTACACGATTAACGCAAGCATGGTAAAAAACTACGACAGAAACTCAACCATGTACAAGAAATACACGCAACCCGAGAAGTTGATAGAATCCGACAATCCTCAGATAATTTCTGCAGCAAAAAGCATAGTAGGCGACGAAGAAAACCCCTACAAAAAAGCTCAGAAAATATTCGACTTTGTGACTACGCATATACGATATGAACGCCAAGAAGAAGAACGGGGAGCCCTTTGGGCTTTAAAAAACGGTGTGGGTGACTGTTCAGAATACTCCTACCTTTTCGTGGCATTATGCAGAGCCGCGGGAATCCCAGCGAAAATTCAAGCTGGCTTCGTCTTCAACAAGGTAGGCGAAAATATGACATATGGTCACATGTGGGCTGAGTTTTACTTGGAAAATTATGGATGGATACCTGTCGACGCAACATGGGATCAGTTTCAAACAAGAGATTTTAGGCATTTCTGTTCAATTCAAAGCATACCAGAAATCATACCCTATTCAAACTACATGTTTAATAGTACAATGGGCCCAAAGCCGAAAGATGAGCAGGTCGCCCAACTGAAAGCCCTTTCGCCGAACAATATTAGCGATGACGATTTTACGCAGAACCTGTTAAACGCTGTCCAAAAGATAAAGCAAACAGAATTTGCAATTTACCTTGCAAAAACTTTAGGGGTATCTCTTTTTTTCTCTTCTGAAATGCATGAGACTGCACAGAAAATTTTTGAAAGTAAAATTTACGTTCAAAACGCTGTAGACTCTTGGGAAACAGATCTACAAATCGCCCAGTCAAATGTTGTCAACGCTGCTGGAAATATTGAGGAAGCCTCAAATGTTGTTTGGGTGCTTATAGCTGAAACCTTTACCATATTCATAAGTGTGCCCACCGTCATAATGCTCATCGTGTTAATTTTTCTAAAACGCTATCAAACTAAGCCAGAAGCTATCTAAAAGCGGGCATAACCCATATAGAGCATTATCTGCATGTAAATATTAAGAGTGGAGCTTGAAATGCAAAAGTCCTATTCTAGGCTGCTGGGAATAGTTGGAAAACCCAACACTGGAAAATCCACCTTTTTCAGCGCCGCAACCTTGGCGCCGGCCGAGATTGCCAATTATCCATTTACAACGATAAAGCCAAACAGGGGAGTAGGCTACGTAAGAACACCGTGTGTATGTAAAGAATTTAACGTTAAAGACACGCCCGTGAACTCCTTATGCCTTGACGGAGTAAGGCTTATCCCTGTCGAGTTTATAGACTGCGCTGGACTCGTGCCCGGCGCATGGCAGGGCAGAGGCCTAGGCAACCAGTTCTTAGACGAGATAAGGAAAGCTGACGTGCTAATCCATATTGTTGACGCTTCTGGAGGAACAGACTCTGAGGGGCGAATATGTAAACCAGGCGAACATGACCCCTTGGAAGACGTTAAATTTCTGGAACATGAAATAACCATGTGGATAGCAAACATTTTGAAAAAAGATTGGCCCAAGATTGCCAGAACAGCGGAATCCGAAGCAGGGGAACTCCTTTCAATTTTGGAGGAAAAACTCAGCGGGCTGGCAATTAAACGAGCACACATTTTCGAAGCCATTAGGAAAACAGGGCTTAACGCTGACAAACCCACGGCTTGGAGCGAAGGGGACTTCATCCGATTTGTTGACACACTTAGGCAAATAGCAAAACCCATGCTGATTGTTGCAAATAAGATGGACATACCAACAGCTGAAGAAAACTTTGAAAGACTTAGGAAATTCAACTATATGGTTGTGCCATGCTGCGCCGAAGCCGAGCTTGCCTTAAGAAAAGCTGCAGAGAAAAAACTGATAGAGTATAGGCCTGGAGACTGCAGCTTCAAAATAAACAATCGCGAAAAGCTAACTGAAAGCCAAATTAAAGCATTAGAAACCATAAGGGAAAAGGTTCTGCTCAAGTTTGGCTCCACAGGGGTTCAAGAAGCGGTAAACATGGCTTACTTTAAACTGTTAAACATGATTACGGTGTATCCTGTTGAAGATTTGGAACACTTATCCGACCACAGCGGAAGAGTTTTGCCAGACGCCTACCTCGTGCCCTACGGAACAACAGCACGTGAACTCGCCTATCTAATTCATACAGAACTGGGTGAAAGTTTCATCTACGCTGTAGAAGCAAGAGAAAGGAAAAGGGTTGGAGAGGACTACATACTTAAGGATGGGGATGTTATCTCCATCGTGAGCGCTAAAAAAAGAGCATAAAAGCCTAAAAGCTAAACCTGTCACGTGCCAAAACGTCTTTTACGTTTTTGGAATGTTCTAACAGCCCTTAAAAGATCTATTAGGCGAAAGTCAGGCCAGTAAACGTCTAGGAAGCAGAGTTCACTGTAAGCGGACTGCCAAAGCAGAAAACCGCTCAGTCTTTCCTCTCCAGAAGTTCTGATGATTAAGTCTGGTTCCTGTTTAGGCAGATGCGACGTGTACAAGTATTTTTCGAATAGGCTTTCGGTTATGTCTTCTGGTTTTAACTCTTTTTTTTGCGCTTTCTCTGCAATCTTTCTTGCAGCGTCCACTATTTCGGCTCTTCCGCCATAGGCAAAGGCTATGTTTAAAAAGTGTTCACTATAATCTTGTGTTGCCTTTTCCACATCCACTATGAGTTTTTGTATATCCTCTGGAAGCATGTTTATTCTGCCTATGACTTTGACGCGAACCTTGTTTTTGTGGATACGCTCGTCCTTTAGGATTTTCTGTAGCTCTTCAGAGGCTATTTTCATTATTTCTTCAACTTCTTCTTTGGGACGTTGAAAGTTTTCTGTGGAAAACGCGTAGAGAGTAATGGATTTAACACCAAGCCGCATACACCACTCGAGAAGGTGCTCAACTTTTTCCGCGCCTTTTTTGTGGCCGTACCACGGTTCTAGGTCTTTCTCTGAAGCCCACCTTCGGTTGCCATCTAAAATTATGGCTATGTGCTCTGGCTTAACGCTGTTTTTAACCTGATACCATAACCATTTCTCGTAAAGCTTGTATGCGCCTATGATTGAAAGAAAGCCTTTAAGCACTATTAAAACCTCGCATTCTTAAGTGAATGTGCACATGGGCATACACCTTTACGCTCAAGGGGTAAAGCATTAACAGTATCAATTAAGATTTGCTCTATTTTGGGCGTAATTTGCTTCGAAACCTTTGAAACTTCAGAAGGGGTTAGACGTTCTTGCATGCCTGCAGCCATATTTGAAACAAAACAAAGCGTTGCATAACAAATTTCAAGTTCACGTGCAAGCACCGCCTCCGGGGCGCCGGTCATCCCCACGATATCGAAGCCTAAACGCCTAAACATTTTAATCTCCGCAGGCGTTTCAAAACGCGGTCCTTCCGTGCAGACAAGCACAGCATCAGCCCATAAACGCACACCCGTCTTTTCAGCGTTCGCAATAAGCAGTTCCCGGATTTCTGGGCAGTAAGGTTGAGAAACGTCAATGTGGGTTACTGGTGCTTCATCGTAAAAAGTTGTGGGACGAGACTTCGTAAAATCAACAAAATCTTTGGGAACAACTATGTCGCCGGGTTTAAATTTCATGTTGATGGCGCCGACGGCGTTTAAGGCGATGACCCGTTCAACACCCATTTTGTGCAACGCATAGATATTTGCCCTATAATTTACTTTATGGGGAGGAACCGAGTGTTCTGGACCGTGCCTTGGAAGGAAAACCACGTTTCTGCCGTCAACTTCTCCTATAAACAAGGGCGGGGGAATTCCGTAAGGTGTTCCCAAACGTATCTGCTTAGCATTGACGAATAGTTTCTCGAAGCCCGTTCCACCAACTATTGCGATTTTAGCCTTCTCCAAACTCTTCAACTTGCTCCTCAGTCTCCTTGAAAAATCCTTTAGCTGACCTCTGAACCACAATTATAACAAGCAACGAAGCTATGCCAACCAAAATTCCTACAACTATTGAAAATATTAACGCTTCATAGCCTACATTAGGGTTAATTAAAATCTTGGATGTAGCATCGAGAATCTGCCTACTCCAACCAATTAAAACAATTAAGGCAACATTGCGCATTAGCCGTGCATCCCGTTCAAAATACCAACGTATAGCTCTTCCTGAAAGTACTACACAAACGCCAACTATTGCCAAGTCTTTTGAAGCTTCAATAAATCTTCCCGCAACATAAGGGAATATAATCAACCAATTGTCCCAGCCTATTCTTATTGCTGCAATGGAGTTCCAGCCTAAATAAAGGCCAACGGCCATGCATAAAATTCCAGCAAGGGTAGAATAAATTGAGATTTGCACTCGAAGAGGCGGCGGAGAATACTCTCTAATCCACTTGTAGAAGCTCTTAGCCATTTTGTCAACGCCGAAACCTTTCACAAACAAAAACAAGCCCAAAACAATGACAAATGCCATTAAATAATAGTGAATTAAACCAAACAGTGTGAGAACACCAAGAATTAAGAGCAACACCCCGGGCAAGCCTAAAGCTATGCGGGAATAGCGCGGGCTTTCCATAAGCGTCCTTAAATACCGTGTGAAAAGTGCAGCTGTCTCCTCAATGGATTCGCTGTGTTTTATCACTATCCTTCTGACAGATGAAACGGGCACCCGGGACTCCACTAGGGGTAAAACAGCCTCGTCAGAATAACCGTCTGAAACGAGAATGACTTCATCTGCGGGGAAGGAACTTAATATTTCGCTTAACTCTGCAACTATTTTCCTATCGGCACTAACGCCACCCAATTCTGAACCTGAAATTGCTGCCACTTCAAAGATTTCGCCGGGTTTGCCTTCGCCTAGGAGACGGTCGTAGATGCGCACCGCTTCGAACATGGCATTCGCGTCTGGTTCTTCAGGGTCTTTTAAGGCTAACGCCACTGCCGCGTTTAGGTTGGTTTCTCTGCCAATCAAAGGCGTTTTAACTTGCGTTTTGGTTCCTAGGTCGTCGTCTCTGTCAACACATAAAATCAGAATCCGTTTTTGCTCCTTCTTTTCTTCATCTTTAGCTGTCATTGGTACCCTATTCCCAATCATTAATTGTGCAATATACATTAATCTTGTGCTATTCCCTTCTCGGCAATTGCCTTAAACTCTTCCCAAGTCAACTTTTCGCCACGCTTCAGCTTTTCCTTCGCCTGCCTTTCGATGTTCTCTAAAAGGCTTTCTTCTCGCTTCTTTCGCACTTTTTCTTCTTCTACGAGAATTTCCTCCCCAAGACGCTTTATCTCACTTAAAATATTCATTATTTCTGCTTGAAGAGGCTTTGCGTTTTCTTTGGCTTGAAGGAAAAGCTGATGGATGCTATCAGTTTCCGCTTTAAGTTTTTTCGCCTCCTCAATTTTCTTTAACATTTTTTCATGGGCTTCTTGGCTTTTCCCTGCTTTTTCAGAGATTTTTTCATGGCAGAGTTTAGCTCTTGCCTCTAAAGCTTTTAACTCAGCCTCTAACTCAAGCTTTTTCTGGTTAAGCTGCGCAATTTTTCTGTGAACACTCAACTGCATTTCCAGCTGTTTTACTTTTTCCACAAGCTGTTTTTCCTCTTGAATGCTTAAAGAAGTTGTCTGAATTTTCCATTCGATTCTTTCAATTTCCTTTTCCAGTGTTTTGAGGCTTTTTGAAGGCTTTTCCTTGTTTAATTCTTCGAGTTCTTGCCTTAAATTTTTGAGTTCACCGATTTTTTGAAGCCTTTCTTCCTTAAGGTTCTCTCTCTGCTGTTTTAACTCTTTAACTTCCAAGTTTATGCTGTCTCGGGTTTTTCGCAGTTCAAAGATTTCAGCGCGTAAATCTTTAAACTCTTCATTGAGCCTGTTCCTTTTTTCAGCAAATTCTCTGGCTTCAGCGTCTGCTTTTGCCTTTTGTTCTCTTAGAATCTTGAGTTTTCGTGTTAATTCATCGATTTTTCGGATTCTTTCTTCTTTAGACAACGAGGTTCTCCTTTTCGCCTTACTCATTTGGGAATCCATTGGATTAATTTTGCGCCTTTAACCGCATAAGGGCGCCTTTCTCAATTGACTTTAGCAGTGCATGCCTGTTGGTTAGCGGGAAAATTGACAAAGTGAGGGGCGCTTATGAGGGTTGTCCAGCAAGATTTATATAGTAGGATTATCTATCCAGCAACAATGTTGGAAAGCAAAAAAATCTGTGTAATAGCCATTATTGTGGCTCTCTGCATAGGGTCAAATTATGCTTTAGTCAGCATACCAAATTTTAAGGTTATGGACTTTTTTGTCTTTATAAGCGGGTTCATTTTCGGGCCCCTAGTTGGAGCCTCCATAGGAATTTTAATATGGCTTATTTACGGAGTGATGAACCCTTACGGTTTTGTTCCTCAAGTATGGCTTGCAACAATGTTTTCAGAGTCAATTTACGGCCTTGTAGGCGGCATAATCGGAAGGAGAACAGCTGCGGTCAATTTTTATAACAACCGTTTTGGGCTAAGCTTTTTGCTTGGAATAACAGGTTTCTTTTTAACGCTCTTTTACGATTTAGCCACAAACATTGTCTACGCATTAGCGTTTAACATCCCCATAGGCATAGCCCTAATAACCGGCGTGCCCTTCGCACTGGTTCACGAATTAAGCAACACGGTTCTTTTTGGAACATGCTCCATTCCCTTAATTATCACCCTAGAAAAATTTATAGGAGGTGAGAGGTTTGGCGTTTTTAAAAAATAAATGGGCTTTAGCAGCTATAGGCATTCTCTGCTGGGCTATCGCCGCTTCGCTAGTCTCCGGCTACTATTACTATCAATACAGTGACCTCATTGCAAGACTTGAAAAATCAAAGGCAACAATAAATCTAGGAATAGATTATGGCAACGGAACCAGAGTTTGGTACAACGGAACACGAGGCCTAACCCTCTATGATGCAATGGTGGACGCAGGATGGAATATTGACGGCACATCTTACGGTGTTATGGGCATGTACATAAAAGCACTCAACGGCCTAGAAGAGTCCGTAAGCGACTATAGATATTGGGGTTGGTGGTCGTGGACTGATTATGGATGGGCACATGGAGGGGCAGCATGCGACAAGTACGTGGTAAGCCCAGGTGAAACAATACTGTGGTACTATTCACCTACAGACCCAACGACTTTTGAAATGTCGCCACCATCTTAAGAAGTTTTATTACCCTTACAAAACACACTTTCTTTTTCCAAAATTGCTATAAAAGAGGATAGTTTCAGGTTTAAACAAGTTTTGTTAGTTGTTCAAGAATTATCCTTGCGTCCACTGCTTTTGCGCCTTTATCATAAACGATTATGGGGTTTAAGTCAAGCTCCTTTATTTTCGGATTTTCCATAACAAGCCGTGAAACGTTTAATAGAATATCAGTTATGGCGTTTAAATCAGCTGGTGGCATGTTTCGATATCCCTTAAGCAACGGATAAGCCTTAACTTCGGTAATCATTTCACGGGCATCCGTTTCATTTATAGGGGCAATTCTGAAGGTGACATCTTTTAGAACTTCAACGAACACTCCGCCAAGCCCAAACATTAAAGCATGGCCGAATTGAGGGTCTTTAACGGCTCCAACTATAACTTCAGTTGAAGGCGGAGCCATTTCCTGCACTAAAACACCTATGATTTTGGCTTCTTTCTTTTTTGCATTTACATTTTCCAAGATTTTTCGGTAAGCGTTTTGAACTTCACCTGAATTTTTTAGGTTTAACATTACTCCGCCAACGTCTGATTTGTGGACGATATCCGGTGAAACAATTTTTAGAACAACAGGATAACCTATTCCACCTGCAGCTTCAACAGCTTCAACTTCGTTTTTGGCTAGTTTGAACCGTGTAACGGGGATGCCGTACTCCATGCAAACTTTCTTGGCTTCGTTTTCAAGCAAAATTTTTCTGCCTTCTTCCATTACGCTTTCAAGTATTTTTGATGTTAGCTTCACTTTTTAGCCTCCGAGAAGTCTTGAAACGTAATTAGCTTAAAAATCAGCTATTAAAGTTAAAAAGGGTTTTTGTGTGTTCAGCTTAGCTCTTGAAGAGCCCTCAGCCTTTTAATTATGTTGGGGTGTGTGGAGAAGATTTCGATTATTCTGTCTAGGGTTGTTAGTTTTTGCGATAGGATTTCTTGAACCAGTTTTTGGTCTCCTGATTCGTTCATTGCAGATATTGCCACCGAATCTGTTTCTACACGGTCTGGGTCTGCTATGAATAGGGCTTTGAAGGCGTTAAGGTTTTGCGTTTCTTTTCGTATTCTTCCCATATTCTTAGTTGTACTAACTATTTTGGCTAGGCCTACTGAAAGTTTCTGCGCTCCGTTTTCCACTATCAAGGCGCTGTGTCTGTCAGCATAATACTCGCGCAGGCGGCTCAAATAGAGTATGAACATGTTCAGAATCCATGAAAAGGCCATAAAACCTAGGCCTAGTATAGCTGTTCCTCCACCGCCTTCCCTTTGCCTACTGCTAAACATAGATGAAAGCATAAGCGAATAGCCGATATAGTAGAATAGTGCTGGCAGAAGTGAAACAAACATCATTACCTGCACGTCTCTGTGCTTCAAGTGTCCAAGCTCATGGCCGAGAACAGCTTCAACCTCTCCATAGTCAAGCGTTTTCAAAAGACCACTGGTTACGGCTACACGGTTCCTCGCTATAGGCGAGCCGTATGCAAAGGCGTTTGGAATTGGAATTTGGGCAAGCATCAGCCTAGGCTTTGCCATTCCGCTTTTTCTGCTTAGGTTTTCCACTATCTCGTGAAGCCGTGGGTTTTCGCTTTCAGGAATTTCGCGGGTACGGTAGATGGCGTCAATTATGTAAGGGGATATTAGCCACTGAATCACGTTGAAGGCTACAACTAAAATTCCTAAGGTTATTATGTTTATAGGGCCTAATAGGCTGAGGATTAGCGTGAACACTAGCGTAGACAAGCCTATTATAACTGCTAGGGTTCCAACCATAGACAAGCGAAGTTTCCAGACGCTTGGCACTTTTTACACCAATATGTCCACCAACAGAACATGCTTATATTTGTTACTCTTGCTGTTGGAAATTTTATGGAAGTTAGTTTTAATTAGCCATTAGGCATATTCTTCATGTATGAAAACCCTTGTGGATGATGTAGGAAGTTTCCCGCTGCCTCAAAATGTTGAGAAGAGAAAGTTTGAAGAAGCCTACGCGCTGGCCAGAGAATGTATCGCCGAAGACAAGAACATCCGTGAAAACGAGTTTTTGTTTAAAAATTTCTACAAAGTTATAGCGGACTCTTTTAAAAAGAAGTTGGATACGGGCTTGGATGTTGTCACCTATCCACAGCACTATGATATGCATAGGCAGTTTGCTGAATTGATTCACAAGGCTATGGAGAAGGGCACATACGTTGTCGACGAGAAAAATGCGGTCATACCAGAGGTGCAAGTGATAAGCGAGGAGGCGAAAAGACTCTGTGAAGAAACTGGAAATAAAGTTGCGTTACGCGTGTGTGTCACTGGGCCTATGGAACTGTACTTGAAAGAGATCGGCGTAACACCCTACAAGGATGTGCTGCTGATGTTTGCAGAAACAGTTAGACGTTTTGTAAAAAACTCGCTTTTAAACTCCAAATATGTTAGGACTGAAGTTGTAGCGTTGGATGAGCCGAGTTTTGGGTTTCATGAAATAGCAGCTGACAAAGACTTAATTGTGGAAGTTTTGGAGAAGGCTTTTGACTTCCGTGGCGTCGTGAGGCAAATTCACGCTCATTCCCCTTCTAGGATTGCAGACATTTTGGAAGTTAAAAACCTTGATGTAGTTTCAATTGAGTATGCGTCTTCTCCACGCAACATAGAATACGTTTCAAAAAGAATGCTTGAAAGGGCAGATAAACAAATCCGTGTAGGCATATCCAGAACGGATATAGACGCTATAATGGCTGAGCTCTACCATAAGGGTGTAACAAAACCGCAAGCGGAGCAACTGGCTGAAGATGAGGAAACTATAAGAAAGCGTTTTGAAAAGGCTAAAGAGAAATTTGGTGAAAAAATGACTTTCACTGGGCCGGACTGTGGACTAGGCGGATGGCCCACACAAGAGTCAGCCCAACTTCTCCTAAAAAGAACAGTAAACGCTGTAAAATCCACGTTTTGAAAAGAGCTAATTGACAAAATCCTCGATTTTCTTATTTTTTCGCCCTTTAAATCTCGGCAAAAAATATGTGGATAGCGGGCCCGCCGGGAATTGAACCCGGGACCTACGGGTTAAGAGCCTCAACCCATCCCGTGCAGCGGTATGGTCCGCCGCTCTACCTTACTGAGCTACGGGCCCTTCTTGTTAGGCTTCGTGAATATGCATTACATAAGGCTTTAATAAATTTAGCTTTCGCACTTTTATAGGAGATTTAATTTTAAAGATTGATAAATTACGAGTGAGGTTGAACCTTGGGTGAGCTTGTGTTTGTCGGGCTTGGCTTACATGACGAGACGGGCATAAGCCTAAAAGGTTTAGAAGAGGTTAAAAGCGCAGAAAACGTTTTCATAGAAATTTACACCAGCATATTGCCCAATTTTTCTATAAGCCGTTTTGAGGGGATTTCTGGCAAAAAACTTCGTATAGTTTCCAGAAAGGAGTTGGAGGATGAAAACGGTGAGGCTGTTTTAAAAGAGGCTGAGAAAGGTAAAGCAGTTTTGCTTGTTCCGGGCGATCCGCTTATTGCGACGACGCATGTGGCGCTTAGGCTTGAAGCTGAAAAGCGTGGGATAAAAACCCGCATTGTTCACGGCTCTTCAATAGTATCGGCGGCTATGGGCTTGTCGGGTTTGCACAACTATAAGTTTGGCAAAAGTGTTACTATACCGTTTTCGGAAAATTTATCCGAGACGCCGTATTTGGTTATTGGAGAAAATCTTAGACGGGGCTTGCATACGCTTTGCCTTTTGGACATAAATGTTGAGGAGAGGCGTTTTCTAAGTATTAAGGAGGCTCTTGAAATGCTTTTAAATGTTGAAGCCGAACGTAAAAATGGAACAATAACAATTGAAAGGCTTGCCGTGGGGATAGCGAGGGCTGGAAGCCCAAACCCGAAGGTGAAGGCAGACTTTGTTAAAGAGCTTTTGAGGTATGATTTTGGAGAGCCGCCTTACACTTTGATTTTTCCTGGGAAATTGCATTTTATGGAAGCTGAAGCCTTAATAGCCTTCGCTGGGGCTCCTTTAATAGTTAGGAAGATGGTTCAATGAGTTTGGAAAAGCTTGTTTCAAAGTATATTGCCTCCGCGGAACATGTTTTAGGCGAAATTGAAATGGTCGCAGAAAATAACATGTGCCCCCTGCAGACCATGTTAAACAGGTTTTGGAGGCAGCAAAAGCCTATCTGCAAGATGCCAAATATTATAGGGAAACAGAGAGGTTTGAGGTAAGCCTCGCCTCTGTTGCCTACTGCGAAGGATTATTGGACGCTTTGAGAATGTTGGAAACGGTGAAATTTGAATGGCCCAAAAGAAACGAAAAATAGTTTTAGCCTCAGGCGTATTTGACCTTCTACACCTTGGCCATGTGCGTTTTCTGGAAGAAGCGAAAAAGGCTGGCGGAGAAAACGCTGAACTAATAGTTATCGTTGCTAGGGATAGTACTGTTGAAAAGAGAAAAGGCGCTAGGCCGGTTATGCCGGAAAACCAGCGTCGCGCACTGGTGGAGTCCTTGAAGGTTGTAGATGAAGCTCTTTTAGGCTTTGAAGACTTTAACATGGGCAAAGTTATTGAGAAAATAAAGCCTGACGTCATTGCCGTGGGCCACGACCAGGACGGCGTGGAAAAAGCCGTGAAGAAATACATTGAAGACAATGGTCTAAGCATAAAGGTTGTTAAGATTGGCAAGTTGAGCGAAGACGAGCTGGACAGTTCCTCAAAAATTAAACAAAAAATCATTGAACATTACAAAAGGTAAGTGTGGGTAAATGCAGGCTTACTCTGTTAAAGGTTCTCAAGCTTTTAAGCCAACCTACGTATTAATTTTTGCCAATTTGACAGTTTACGCCTACACGTCTATAATTGGTGGAAACTTCATATTCACAGGCGACGAGGCGCTTGAGAGATACGGCCAAGTGAATAGTTTTGTTATGAATGGTTGGTACTGGCAGCTTTTCACATCAATGTTCGTGCACATGAACATAGTACATCTTTTAGGAAACATGTTTTTCTTGACAGTCTTCGGCTTGAGAGCGGAAGAACTTTTCACTTTACCGGAATATCTTGTAACATACTTTTTAAGCGGCTTAACAGGAAACCTATTAACACTGTTTCTCGGCCCAAACATAGTTTCTGCTGGAGCCTCTGGTGCCATTTTCGGGCTTTTCGGAGCATGCACAATCTATGTTAGGCGTACCATAGGCCAGTCTCTGGTAAGCGCGCTGCTTTACTCCTTCTTCCTCTTAATGATAAGCACAGCTCCAGGCGTGAATGTTTTAGCGCATTTCGGCGGTCTAGTTGCTGGACTGCTAATTGGATATGGTCTTGCTCCCAGACGCAAAATCCAGAAAACATTAAAGCCATCTCAATAACAACCAGGACAATAGCTCATGAGGTTATCCGCTTAAAGCAAGCAGAAAGCCAAAATCGCCCAAATCAGTAACCGCCATGCTTTCGGCAACTTTTCCAAGTTTGTGTTCATCCAATTAAAATAGCTATTTCCGACGCCAATGAAAATATCTCATGTAGACGCGTGTTGGTTTCCTAAGCAGCTCTTGCTACGAACACAAGTCTTTTAAGTGTTCAATGTAACTTTAATTGGCGAGATAATGCTTGCACTTCATATAAAACCCGCTCCACCCCTGCCTTACGGTTATCTCTGGGAAACCCTTTTTGCAACCATTCTTGTGACTAGCTTGGTACTGGCGCTTAAGTACCCGTCTTTTGGAAAAGATGGAGTTTCCTCCTATTTGCAGTGGGAATTGCAGAGTACGAATTTTCATGTAACCCGCCTCCTCCATACAGCATCTTGGTAGCGGGGGTAATTATTGGCCTAGTTACCGCATTTAGTGGGCTAATTGTTCCAGCATTATACTTGGCTAAACCGTATTTTCGCAAAAACAGGTAAAAATAGCCTTTATCTTCTCAGGCTGTCTCGAGATAGTATTAGCGTTAGTCGGTATTTTCTACCGCATTTCTTTCGGTTTCGATTCTACAATACTGACAATACTGTATTTTTTTTTGGTTTGCTCACAATCGGCTTTTACTCGTTAATTGTCGACACCGCAAGTCTTTTCGTCAGCACGAACTAAAATTATGAATTAACAGAAACAGAGAAGTCCTTTAGGCGTTTTAGACGCTAACCCTAGATATACGGTTGCGCAGGCTTTTCCAGATAACCTATTAGTAGGATTCGTTTACGGTTGTTTTCCACATTAGGGAAGCGTTAAAACCTCAACTTTCACTTTATGGCCGTCCTTCAAGTCAAGGGCTTTTCTGAGGCAGACGGGCGATATGATTTCAACCACTGAAGAGTTGTAGTGGCTTCTTAAAGCTGAAACCAGCGCTCCCTTGACTTTGTTCTCTATTATTGCAGGGTAACATCTCACAGGTCCAAAAGTGCGATTTTCATTTTGAAATCCTTCAACTTCTATGGCTGGATAAGCCTCAAGCTCAGAATAGGTTTTAATGTCATAGTCGGTTACAAGTTTCAAATTTAACGTGCCTGGATAAGGGTCGAATCCAAGCTTTTCCATAAATTGTTTCCTATAATAATCCCTTGTAACGTAGTATGAGCCTTCGCCTAGTCCAGTGAAAACCACGCCTTCAAGGGTCACCGAAGGAGGATATGAGGCTTCCATTAAAAAACGCATATTTGAGTAAAGCTTCTTCAACTCTGCAAAGCCCAAATCAGTAATTTTAATTAAGCAGCCTTCAGGAGTGGTAGTTCTTTTAATCCAACCTTTGCGGTCTAATTCTATTAGGCGGCGGGAGGCCGACTGCTGCGAAATGCCCAACTTTCTAGCTAAAAACTCCGTGGAGATTTTCGCGGTTCGTTTATGGGCTCCCATCTCTGCAAGCTTCAAAAGCGTAAAAATGTGACGCCAATTTTGATTTTCGCCCATTTCAAATCCCCTATTCTTACGCTGCCCAATTTTAAAATGGGTTTCCATATTTAAGGAACACGTAAATCATTAAAGAGTTAAATTTGGCTGCAAAGAACACTTGTTTGAACAAGTATGCCGCGCAAGTCTTTAACATGCACTAAGACTCGCACAATCTCTGATGGCATGTTAACCGTAAAAGATAATGCGTAAGTGCCGTTGCCATAATCTTTAACTGAAAGGTTATTTGACGCGTTGACTGGCACCCAGACCCCAAGGTCTTCATAAAATACTGTTAGGTTTTTGGCTAAGGCAGGTTCGCCTTCATTGAAAATTTGGCAGTGCAAGCTAACGGTTTTTGCCGTTCCATTAGTTATGTAATATCCGTTTACAGTAATGGCGGTTGTTATGTTAACGGCGTAACGCATTGTAACATTGAAGGTTAAATCGTAAACTTTCAGCGTGAAATTTGCATAGGCGCTTGACACTCCTAATCCGTTTGTGCCCCACGAAAGCCATATGCCTCCGTCGTAATTTGCGTTGTTTAAAACAGTGTAGGATAAACGCCATATTTCCCGCTGGTTTAGGCGAATATAAGCTTGTGAAAGGCTG
>WUQU01000436.1 GCA_009889605.1 Candidatus Bathyarchaeota archaeon
TGTAAAAACTTGGCGGATAGTTTAAAAAATGTAGTGTGGGTGTGGAGAAAAGAGGCTTCGGTTGTAACGCCAATAGCTCCATCCCCAACTCAAGCTGTTGTATTTACTACGCCAACACAACAAGTAGTGCCGACGCCAACTCGAACTAAATATACAATAGATCTCTCTCATCTGCTCTGGCAACTTCAACAGCCGGTTTCGTCTCCTACTGCAACATATCAGCCGATTGTAACACAGACAGTGACGCTTCATCAGCAAGAAAATGTATGTTATGATACAATAACGACAAAAGAAGAGTGTCAAGGAACTGTTGTGTTCGAAACGCCGTCAGGTTTAGTGTGTTGCAAGCTCGCTAGAGATGTAGTAGTCAAAAGAGAAGAAACGCTCAACCAGTCAGTAACGGCTATAATTAACGCCATTCCGCTATTTCTGCTGATAGAGATAATAAAGCTGGTAAAATAGAGAAAAGAGAAAGTTGAGAGAGAAGCGAAAAGTTAAAAAATAAAAGTTTTCTAAAACCTATGATACTGGGCGCAAAAGAGATCTACAGGCTTATCTACGACAAAAGACTATATATCGATCCTCTATTTGAAGACACTGTAGCCGAAAACGGGCTGGATTTGAGAATTGGGAACCAATACGCCACATATGCATACGAAAATATAGAAGTCAGGCCGTGCGAGCTAGATGATAACGAAATGGCAAAACTCTTCAAAATAGAAAAAGGAGTAGACGAAATAGCTATACCGCCGAAGAGTTTCGTTCTGCTCACGACATTTGAATATATAAAGTTGCCGGCGGATATCGTCGGGTTGGCCAATCTCAGATCAACTCTGGCAAGAATGGGACTGTCGATACCGCCCACTGTTGTCGATGCGGGATTTGAAGGAAACATAACAATAGAAGTAATTAACAATTCGTCGAATACTGTTGTGCAGAAGAAATTTACAAAATTTCTCCATCTAATATTAGTAAAAGCCGACGGGACGATACCGTATATGGGGAAATACAGAGGACAGATTGGAGTAAGACCTCCAAAAGGGATGAAAAACGAGTGTTAACTAACTTTTTTCTCCCAAGCAAGTTTTGTTATCTTAAGCGTCACCCTTTGGCACGGGACGACAACAACAGTTTCCATCGGGATAAAATTGCTCGCATATTCCTCCTTCGAGCGCACATGCAGGCCACGAAGTTAAAACAGTGCCCTGAGGACAAATTTGCGACGGTTTAGATGGCGACGGAGTAAGTTGCGATTGAGGAGGTTGACAGCAACACCTTTCATCATTGGGGAAAATCCGCACACATAAACCTCTTACTACATAAGAGCAAAGTTCGCGCGAAACTAAGATTGTATTGCTTGGACAGCTTAATGGAGGCGATATCGGTGGCGGCATGTGTTTACAACAACACAATCTTTCGGGATAGTTCCGCACACATATATCTCCTGTGAAGGTACAGAGATAATCAAGAGTTAAAACTGTACCGGGCGGGCAACTCACTGGAGTTGAGGGCAATTTAGAAGGTGGCGGTGGCGCGTACGGAAGCGATGTTTCAAGAAAAGTACAGCAACACTCGTTGAAAGAAATAGTTTTAACACATCGACTTACCATAAGACAAATGCGTCTATCCATAGGAACAGAACCGGGAGTACAGTTGAGACTAGCAGGCGGAAGAAAAGTATATGGTATAAGCCTAAGGACGCATCTGTCGTATTCTACATCGTTTAATACCAGCCTAATAGTGACGTCTATGTAGTTCTCCCTTCCGAAATAGAGGACAACA
>WUQU01000437.1 GCA_009889605.1 Candidatus Bathyarchaeota archaeon
AAACTTTATAAGTTGAGTTCCAAGCCTTTTGCAAAATGCTTCTAACAGTTCTTTTTCATTTTCCACCCTTCTTGAGTTGCATATAATTCCTCCAAGTCGAACACCACTTGTCTCAGCAAATTTCAGGATACCCCTGCAGATGTTGTTTGCAGCATAAAGTGCCATCATCTCGCCAGATGCTACAATGTAAATCTCGTTTGCCTTCCCTTCTCTGATTGGCATCGCAAATCCGCCACAAACAACGTCACCCAGAACATCGTAAAATACAAAGTCAAGGTCGTCAGTAAAAGCTCCAAGCTCCTCTAAAAGGTTGATTGCTGTAATAACACCACGCCCAGCACATCCAACACCAGGCTCTGGTCCACCAGACTCAACACACCTAACTCCGCCAAAGCCTGTGAACATTACCTTGTCGAGCTTGACATTGCTCTCCCCTACCTCTCTAACTGTGTCCATCACAGTCACCTGTGATTTGACACCTAAAATTAAACGTGTCGAGTCAGCTTTCGGGTCACATCCCACAATCATCACCTTTTTGCCAAGCGTAGCTAAAGCCGCAACAGTGTTTTGAGTTGTTGTAGACTTTCCAATACCACCTTTTCCATAAATAGCAATCTGTCTCATAATCTAATTGCCTCCTTTCAGCAAGATTAAAATTGTTGAATTATGTGTTTTGATATGGTAAATTTAAAAGTAGGGTAATAAATCAATTTTTTTAGCGAGCCAGGGGGAGATGATTTGTGCAAATCTACTAAGTAGCTGCAAGGTAGAGGAAGCGCTTTTTATTCTTCTCCCCCTGTATTTTCAACAAGAATGAGCTAAAATCTATGAAAAAGGGCAACAGCAGACATCTAAGCCTTGTCATGACGATAACACATGGCAATGGCAGGCACAAAACACGCTATTCACTTTTTTTAAAAAAGAGGGGCGCAAGAGGCAAGGCAGAAGCTTTTTATTCAATTTGGGGGTGTTTTGGATGCCTGCTGTTGCCAAATTATAAACTCAAGGGGTAAGGGAAAGTTTAAATTGCTGTCTCGCCCTGTTCGCCAGTTCTTATTCTCACTGCATTTTCTACGTTATAAATGAATATCTTGCCGTCGCCTATCTTTCCAGAGCGTGCTACTTTAACAATGGTATTAACAATTCTATCCACTTCTGAGTCCTTTACAATAAGCTCTATCTTGACCTTTGGCAAAAGATTTATATTAATCTCCACACCCCTGTAATATTCAGTTCTTCCTTTTTGAAGACCACAGCCCATAACCTGTGACACTGTCATACCTTTTATCCCAAGTTGATTTAAAGCATCCTTTACCTCTTCAAGCTTTTCAGGTCTAATGATACACTCAATCTTTTTCATTAACCTTCACCCTTTTCAAATAAAATTTGTCTTAAACCCAAAACTCACTTTACTGTCTGAGACTTCATTACAAAGTCACTATAAGCTGCTGCACCATGTTCTGCAACGTCAAGACCTTCTATCTCTTCTTCTTCAGAAACTCTGAGTCCAACTGTTATTTTGATGATTGCAAAGAGAATAAAAGCTGTCACAGTGGTCCATACAAATGTTGATGCAACACCAGCAAGCTGAACTAAAAACTGCTTTATTCCTCCACCGTAGAAAAGTCCGCCATCTAGAGCAAAAAGTCCGACCATCAGTGTTCCAAAAGCTCCACATACGCCGTGCACAGAAATTGCACCAACTGGATCGTCTATCTTGAGTTTCTTGTCGATAAACTCAACAGCTACTACAACCAATATACCTGCAAGCCCACCTATTATTGCTGCACCCCATAGGTTAACAGATGCACATCCTGCTGTGATTGCAACAAGGCCAGCCAAAGCACCGTTTAGTGTCATACTAACGTCTGGTTTTTTGTACTTTAGCCATGTGTATATCATTGCTAAGTTTGCACCCATCGCAGCTGCCAGGTTGGTGTTGACAGCAATATCGCCAATCTTTTCATTCATACCATATAAGGTTGAACCTGGGTTGAATCCAACCCAACCAAACCACAATATAAACGTTCCAAGTGCTGCCAA
>WUQU01000438.1 GCA_009889605.1 Candidatus Bathyarchaeota archaeon
TATGCAAACGACGGCGACAGCACAATACCGACGATTATAATATCAAAACTAATTACAAGTCCAACGGCACTGTATCCGAAATACACGGGCAGATTTAGAAACAAGGAAATCGAAAAGAAACAAATTCCAATAGAACCAGACGACCATAGAATAGATGCAAAAGTTTATTTTCTTGTCAACAACTCTTGTTTCTACCAGCCACAAAAGACGCTCATAACAGTTCTGAATCAGCACCAACTTGGAAATTTCATCGCTTGGAATATTCCTGAAAGTATCAACAAAGGCGTTTACTATACAGATGAATTTTGGAAAATACTCCCCAATACTCGCACATACATAGTAATGCCTCAAGGCAGAGTCTAATACAATACCAATATTGACTTTGTTATAGGTGACGGACCAGATGTGGCCATAGAAGAACTGATCGATGAAAATCGCTACTTTGTATGGTTGAAAAACTTTATTGACATGTTAGAAACTACCAAAGAAGAATAAGAAGGTGGCATTTATGGAACTATCGGAATATCTTTCAAGAACGAACGTTTTGGACTTTTTACAAGCACTCGAAATTTCCGCATACGTTGTTGACAAAAATAGAAAGATTGTCTTCTGGAACGGACAAGCGACAAGTCTAACAGGATATGACTCAGAAGAAGTCATAGGAAGTAAATGCGCTGAACAAGTGCTTAATCATGTTGATAGAACAGGCATTCCCGTCTGTTCAACCGACCTTTGCCCATTATACCAAGCTATCAAGAATGGTATTCCAGTCGAAGTACCTTTTGCGGTATATGGGTTGACAAAATCAGGTAAAAGGAGGCCTTTTTCTGTATTCGGTCTACCTATCAAAAACGGTAATGAAATACTTGGAGCTGTAGAACTATTTACAGATGCCGAGAAATTGGATGCTGACATGTCACTCGCTATAACCATTCAAGAAGGGTTCGTACCTGAAAGTAACGACAAGATAGAATTCTTCTACCGCCCGTCAACAGGACTTGGTGGAGACATGATTTACTACAACCCACCATGGATTGGAATCATCGACATCAGCGGTCATGGAGTAGCCGCTGCGCTTGTGAGTATGCTGATTAGGATTTCTCTCGACTCTGTCATTGCCTTCGACCCTCCTTTAAATGCGCTTCCATACTTGTTAGAGAATGAACTGAAAAGATTCAAATTGCAGGGAGTATACTTAACATCGATATTCGGACAGCTTAAGGAAGATGAATTTACCTTTATAAACATGGGACATCCATCTCCAGTTAACATAACACAAAAAAAGGTTGTTAAAACGAAGAATGTTGTTCCAGTTGGATGGGGGTTAAGTGATGAGTACGATGAATCGATTATTAATCGCCATAAGCTTTCAGACGGCAATCTGCTCCTTTATACAGATGGACTTACAGAAATGAAAACAAAAACTGGTATGCTGGGAACAGAAGGACTAATCAGCACACTCGCGCCTGAAGATAATACAACAAGCA
>WUQU01000439.1 GCA_009889605.1 Candidatus Bathyarchaeota archaeon
ATGGGAAGGGTGGCTGTGCAGCGGTTGTGGGGAAGAAGCTTTGCCAATAAAAGGGCAATCAGAAGCTTTGTAAAAGGCTTTAGGAATGCAGCAAAAGGCAAAGGGCATATAAAAATATGCCCTTTCACTTTTTCGTTCAAAAGAAACCGATTTCAGATAGGATATGAGGGTATACTGCAGCAATGCGTGATGTTTGCTGTTGCAATCAAAATTGCAGCATGGTTGCAAAGTCAAAGGGCGGGATATGACAGCCCGTCCTAATTGCTATGACATGTCATTGCACAGCTTTGACACTGGCGTGACAAATTGTTTGTGGAATGGTACAATTGAACATAGGGAACATAGTTTTGGCGAAAACAAGTTTGAAGGGGGATGGTTGAATGCGTTGTTACAATTGGGACGAGTTGAAAAGAGAGTTTTTGACTGGTGACTATAAGACATTGAAGGAGTTTGCCGAGGCGAAAAGCATCAATTATGGGGTGTTGAGGAACAAAGCGAGGGATTGGTTGAAAGAGAAGGAAGCGATTGATAGGGAAAAGAACCAGCAGATACTGGAAAAGACATTGCAAAGGCAGATAGAGACAGCAGCCGACCGCAACGCTTTGCACGTTGAGATTTGGGATAGGTTTTTAATGCTTGTGTGGACTGTGTTGAATGATGAAAAGTCACTGCGAACAAAAGACGGGCGGTATAATGTCTATGCACTTGAAAGGCTTGCGAACATCATGGAAAAAGCACAGAAGGGGCAGCGTTTAGCGTTGGGACTGGATGAGGAGAATAAAGAAGACCAAAGCGAACAGCTTATCAGCAGGATTAGGGAGATTGTAAGTGCCCTATGGGATGACGACCAAGACGACACTATGAATGCGGAATGCTGTTAAGTGGCAAGTGGTTTTTGCCAAGAGGATAGCATTTTGCGAGGTGCTTTGTGATGGTTGAGTCTCTAACCAGCGTTCAAAGGCAAATGCTAATTGCCGACAACATCAAGCTTGTGTACCATGTGGCAAACAAATTTATGCCATGTCCCAAGGGCTATTGTTATGAAGTGGACGATTTGATTAGCGAGGGCTACATTGGTCTTGTCGTGGCGTCAAGAAATTATGACCCAGCAAAGGGTAGCTTTTCGACCTATGCTTACAAAGTTATTGAAAGCAGGATAAAAAGAAGCTTGCCAAAGTACAGACTTGCCCACATCTCTTTAGACACCCCAGTTGTAAAGGATGATGAGGAGACAACCACAGTGGGTGAGATAATAGCAAGTGGTTATTCGGTGGAAGATGAGGTTATCAGGCATGATATTGTGACAAGACTTCAGAACTATTTGACAGTCCTAACAAAGGATGAGAGAGACCAGCTTTTGCGGTACATTCAAACAGGTAAAGCAATGGACACAAAACTGTTTAAGGTAGCAAGGAAAAAGCTGTTGCGGGCGATGAAAAGAGACCAATTTGAGGCAGACCTTGACGACTTGACCGTCTTCATATCCTGCCCAGCGGTGCATATTGTGTCAGGTAATGGCTACTTCTCATCTCCAGTTGAAACCACGGTTTTGGCAAGAGAGGAGAAGAGAAAACAGCTTGAAATCCTGTCTTCAATTCCCCAATTGGACAAGCTGAGGTTGTTAAAGCAACAGGGCGAACAGGACAAAATCAAGCTGTTGACCGCAAAGTTTGAGGTGGAAGAGTTCATAGAGAGGCACATTGACAAGCTGTCAATCAACCACATCAGGCTACTTGAGGACTACTTTGTGTGGTGCTATTCCCACTTGGCGATGGTACAAAAGTATGGTAGCGGCTACAAAGCCCAAATTAAGCGTGCAGTCCAAAAGTTGATGGGATGAAAGGGCGGTCTAACTTGGAACATCCCAACAAGACGTGGAATTTTACATCTTTTTACGCTTTGAACCACACCTAAAAGCTTGTCATCCATCGAGAAACCTAATATTGCGGGTTTTGACATCTGCATAATGTAAAATGCGGACAATTTGAAGGGGTCGATATCTTGTCGAGACCTAAAAGCTACAAAGTGGAGTTTTGAAAATGAGACATTTTGTCCTATTTTAGCGACCTTTTAAAAGCCTGCAAACCCTTGCAAATTCTAACGTGAAGGGCATTCAGGGTATGCGTGAATAGGACATTTTGAACATGCTAAGAAATGCTAAGGTCTGATTGGACTTAGTAAAACTTAAGGTTTGCATTTCAGCAGCAAAGTTAGAAGCCAGGCGTCCAGTATTAAACATTTTTGCTAATCCTACCGTCGTTTATAAGCCACGTCTGAGTGGCGGGGTGGTATTTTTATATCCCCCACCTCATTTTTGCACGTTGTAGGGGCTTTTAGAGAGGTTTGAAACAAAGGTGAAAGGCACAAAGGCAGAAAGCACACGATTTTGACCACATTGGTCAAAGTTTGAAAGCACATATCTTTTAAGCTTTCCCTAATTGTATGTGGCAACTTTTTAGGAGAAGCAAAAATTTAGCAGGGACATAGAGAACACACAATTGGTATTGACTAATTACTTGTTGGGGATTATGATAATTGACAAGTTTGCACCAAAGGATTGAGATGTCTTAATTACAAAGTCCTTTGGTCAATTTTAATGTCGAATTGGTGGACATGGCTTGCCTAAAGGATTTGTTGGAATGTCTGCCATTCTTTGGACTTCGAATCCTGTGGTCGGGGGTTCGACTCCCCCCGGGCGTGCCAGATAAAATCTTCATTTACCTTTCACGAATTGACTTCTCCCCGCCCTTGATAGGGACGAGGATTCTTGACAGCTCTTTATTTTAGGCTG
>WUQU01000440.1 GCA_009889605.1 Candidatus Bathyarchaeota archaeon
CTGGCTGTGGAGGGCCTCAAAGGTTGACGCGCATTGTCGGGGTTAAGAAAGCAAAGGAAATGGTTATGCTTGGAAGAATAATTAGTGCCGATTAAGCGTTTAAGTTAAACATCGTAAACAAAGTTTGTCCTACGAACGGTTAATAGAAGAGGCGGTGGTGACGGCGAAAGAAATTGCAAGCAAGAGTTCAATTGCAACAAAGTTTATCAAAAAAGCTGTAAACACCGCTCTAGAGACATCAATTTCACATGGAATAACCTATGAAGGGGCACTATTAAAGTTACTTTTAAATTCAGAAGGCGCTCAAGAAGGTATATTAGCGTTCCTAGAAAAAAGGAAACCCGTTTGGAAAGGAAAATAATTGTTCAATTAAGGATATTTACAATAGAATATGCTTGTAAAACGACGTGAATAGCTGGTTTGATACATGAAGGTCATGAAAGAAAAAATTGCGATTGTTAGTGGAGTTAGGACACCGATCGGGAACTTCGGGGGGCTCTTTGAAGGATGTCCCTGCCGTTAGCCTTGGAAGTATGGTGATTAGCGAGGCTTTGAAAAGGGCGCGTTTAAAACCGATTTCAAGTGAAACATTGCTACAATACTGCCCTGACTGCCTTAAGGGCGTTGGAAGGATCGAACTAGAGGAAAAAAATTATGGTTACGATGATTCTTTGCAGGAAGTACAAGTCGATGAAGTGATTATGGGAAATGTACTTCAAGCAGGGCAAGGGCAAAATCCAGCGCGCCAAGCCGCAATATACGCAGGTATTCCTAAAGAAACTCCAGCGTTCACAGTTAACAAGGTTTGTGCTTCCGGATTAAAGGCCATTGCATTGGGTGCACAAGCTATACAGCTTGGTGAGGCGGAAGTAGTGGTTGCTGGAGGAATGGAGAACATGAGCCAAGTTCCATACGCTTTGCCTAAAGCCCGTTGGGGATATCGAATGAATGTAGACGCTAAAGGAGAACTTATTGACCTTATGGTTTATGATGGGCTATGGGAAATATTTTATGGCTATCATATGGGGATGACCGCTGAAAACATAGCTCAAAAATTGAACATCTCACGAAGGGAGCAAGACGAGATAGGCTTCCTTAGCCATCAGCGAGCTAGAAAAGCAATAGCAGAAGGAATATTCAAAGAGGAAATAGTTCCAGTAACGGTTCCGGCTCAAAAGAAGGGCGAACCCTACGCGTATTTGACACTGATGAAAGGCCAATGGAAACAAGCCTAGAAAAAATGGCACAGTTACATCCAGTCTTTAAAAAAGACGGCACCGTAACCGCTGGAAACGCCTCCGGAATCAATGACGCTGCAGCCGCAGTGGTGCTTATGAGCGAGGAAAAGGCACAAGAATTAGGTCTTAAGCCAATGGCGTACATTAGCTGTTATGCGTCAGGAGGTGTTGACCCTGCCTATATGGGCCTAGGCCCCGTGCCCGCGGTAAAAAAAATGTTAGATAAATCTGGGTTAACAATCAAAGACATAGATGTAGTAGAGTTGAACGAAGCCTTCGCAGCCCAATTCATAGCATGTCAAAGAGAACTTCAACTTGACTTGGAAAAAACTAACCCGCATGGAAGTGGCATAGCCTTAGGTCATCCTATTGCTGTACTGGTGCACGACTCGTGGTAACCATAACTCACGAAATGAAGAGAAAAAACCTAAAAAAAGGTCTGGTAACTTTATGCATAGGCGGCGGTCAAGGAATGGCTATGTTACTGGAAAGACCCTAATACTAATTAATGTAAATAAAATATCACAGAAAATAACGATATTGCAGAAATCATTAAAACGTAGGGCAATAAGTTATTCGCCAGATCCTGTTCCAAGCGAATACGTCACTCTAATACTTAGCACAACACATTGGGCTTCATCAGCTGCGAACCTTCAACCTTAGCAGTTTACAATAGTTAAAAACGAAAACATTAAAAGAGGCATTAAAGAATTAGTCGAGGAAAACAGAAAGTTAACAATAGGACTGTGAGGAACCTTTTAACCCGAGGTAAGAATCGTATGAGAAGAGTTCTCCGTAAGCAGAAATCCATGTACGCGCTTGGCTTAACCTTCTGCTTAGCCGGTATAATCGCTTTTTTAGTCACTTTGTGGAAAACGTATCCCCAGCTTTCTTCAAGTGGAACCCCTTTTTCGATTTTTTTCCCTTCTTTGGACAGAGAACATAACTCTAACTTCATGGCTTGAATTCAAACTTATCTACCTTGTTATTTTTGGAGATGTGGTGCTCATTTCAGGAGTGATTTTATGGATTTTGAGCAGACAATGGTTTATTATTCACGGAAAAACCGTATGGTTTCAATGTCCCTTTTGCAAAAAGAAGTGGAAATCAGCAAGCGATAAAGCCCTTGTCCATTGTCCATATTGTCGTCAACTAGTTCACCCAAAAATGACTGAAAAATAAGCTTTTCTAAATAGGCTAATCAGCAGCAATAACAGAAAACGCGTTTTAGAACATTTAAGCCATTTCATTTTCAGCTGGCACTCCAGAAATTTTTAAACATCGACCACCTTTATCCTATCATTATCCCCTATTAATGTTCCAAGCTGGCAATCCGTATGAAAGATAGAAGCTGCCAGAACGCTGCAAGTGTTTCTACTCCAAAAAACGTTTTCTTTAACCTCAGCCTCTTCCAGTTCTTGACTTTTCTTCGAAGGGGCATATTCTATACTTTTATGATAAACTATCTTTACATGTTGATGCAGACGGTTACCTCTACAGCAGCCCTTGGAACGCTTAACATGTTGGCGTCTGCTTTGGGGCAAAATCTTATTTGGGGTAGAATCTGCGACCGCTGCAAGCTGAGAACAAAGTTGATAATTGTAGGTGAAACAATTGCCAGCTTCGCATACATAACAGTGTTTCTGGCTCATAAATCCCTAATCGACATGGGAAACCCCTTCGCCGCTGGCTTGACAATAATTTTCGGATTATCCACTCTCGAATTCTTCTGGTCAATGTCAGATGTTGGGTAGGCAGCGTTACTCACAGACGTGACAACTTCGCAAAAACGTGGCAGAATCGTTGGCATGTTAAACTTCATTGCCTCTTTAGGGCGAATGGTTGGAATAATCTTTGCAGGATACCTTTACAACGGTGGTGAAGGCTTCAAAAACGGAACAATCTTCATCATAGTTGCAATTTTACTTTTTTAACAGGAGCAGCCATAATGGCTTTCACAGCAAGAAACATAAAAGAGAACCCCCAAACCCGAAAAAGCTTTCCTGGAACAGCGGTGAAATGCTCAGGCGCCGACTGTAGTGCAGAGGGGAAAATATACCGCTGTTTTCTTTTATCCCTCATCATAATAGTTCTAGGAGTTTCGTCAATTAACCAGGTATTCCTTCTTTTCATAAAACTGCCTGAAGGGTTGAATGCAAGCGATCCTGAAATGAGCTTAATCCTAAGCGCTTGGACAATAGGCGGAATGTTAGCCAGCCTAGCCTCTGGGGGACTTGCCGACAAAATTGGGCGAACAAAAACTATGCTTTTAGGATTGATTCTGGCAATAGCTACTCCGTTGATGTATGCTGTCGCCTCCGATGTTCGCGTAATGGCTTTTATATATGGTTTAAACGGTATAGCTTTCTGGACTATCCAGACAGTGGGTTTTACTTTAGCCAGTGACATAATTCCAGAACATAAAAGAGGATTACTGTTCAGCCGGTACAACACAGTTATGGCTTTAAGCTGGGGGCCAGCGGGTTTACTTGTCGGCGGACCCCTTGCCGATATACAAACTTTAAGGTTTGGTTTACCAAATTATGTGGCATACGTAAACACTTTCTATGCCTCAGCGGTTATAGTTGCAATAGGAACAATAATTTTCGCATTAAAATTTTCAAGATTCAAACTTTAAAATAGTATTTGTGGGTCAATATGCGAATTTAACCTTCGGAATGCACTCATGACAGGTATCCAAAATGTTTTTGGTAAAGCTTTTAAGAGGCGTTAATAGGCTAGTGAATTATCTTCTGGTGGCCTTTTATGGATTGGGCTGTTCAAGTAAAAAACCTAGTTAAAATATACGATGGGAAAGTGCGGGCTTTAGATGGCATAGATTTGAATGTTGAAGCTGGCAAGGCCTTTGCGTTATTGGGCCCTAACGGGGCTGGGAAAACTACGCTTATTCGGATTTTAACGACGCAGATTAAGCCAACCTCTGGAGAAGCCTATGTTTTCGGTTTAAACGTGAGCCGTGAAGGCGGCAAAGTTCGGAGGCTAATAAGTTATGTCCCTCAAGAGGTAAGCGTCTGGACCGACATCAGCGGTTATGAGAATCTCCTAATATATGCAAAGATTTTTGGCGTTCCCGGTTCAGAACGGAAAAAGGTGATAGATGAAGTGTTGGAAAATATGGGTTTAACCCCTGTTAAAGATGAGCTTGCGGGCACTTATTCTGGTGGGATGATAAGGAGGCTTGAAATAGCGTGTGCCATGCTCATAAAGCCAAAAATAATGTTTTTGGATGAGCCAACCATTGGCCTAGATCCAGCTGCGCGGAAAGTTGTTTGGGAAAGGCTCAGCGTTTTAAAAAAGGAATACGGTGTAACCATCTTCTTTAACACTCATTACATGGATGAGGCTGACTTGTACGCTGATGACATAGCCATAATAAATCTTGGAAAAATAGTGGCAAGGGGCACAAGTGAAGAGCTTAAGCATTCTTTAGGCGGAGAAGTTATATCCTTAAATCTGGGAACTACCGTTCCAAAACCTGAGTTAAGGGAAAAACTGTTGAAACTTGGTTTTGTGAAAGATGTTTTCGTGGAAAATTCAAGTGTAAATGTGCTTGTCGAAAACGCCGAGATTGCTTTGCCCCATGTTATGGAGCTTATTAAAAATAAAGGTGTGATGGTGGATAAAGTTTCTATAACCAAGCCAACGTTGGATGACGTTTTCTTAAAATATGTTGGAACAAGATTGGAAGATAAGGGAAGAATTAGCGATGTTGCTCATATGCGTTACATGATTAGGAAGGGATGAAACATGAGAGAAGCCTTGAGAAACATGCTGGTCATGATTGAGTTGGAATTGAGGAGGCTGCGCCATGACAGGACGGAAATCTACTTTAGGACGGTTCAGCCAATACTGTGGATAGTTATTTACGGCCCGGTGATGAGCAGTGTTAGGGCTATACCGACCGGTGGAGTGCCATACACCGACTTCATAACTCCAGGCGTCATGATACAAACAACAACCTTCGTCAGCATATTTTATGGGTTGATGATGGTTTGGGAAAGGGATTCCGGCATTTTGAAGAAACTGCTTGTCACGCCAGCGTCCAGATATGCCACTGTTATAGGAAGGTCTATGGCTTCAGGTGTAAGGGCGACTTTTCAAGCATTGATAATTTTGCCCGTAGCCCTCCTCATCGGCGTGCGCTTCATACCAAACCCCGCCTACTTCGTTTTAGCTTTCGTGATAATTTTCTTCGCCTCCGGAGGGTTTGCAGCCATATCCATACTTGCCGCTTCCTTTATGAAAACCCGCGAAAGGTTCATGGGCATAGGCCAAGCCATAATAATGCCCCTGTTCTTTGCAAGCAACGCCCTCTACCCTGTTGAACTAATGCCGCCTATTCTAAGAGAATTTTCAACATTTAACCCGCTAAGCTACGTTGTCGACGCAGTAAGAGGCTTACTAATCACAGGAGACCTTTCCAATCTTCTAATAGACCTAATTGCCATCGCCATTTTCGACGCAGTGCTATTTATTTTAGCTTCAATAAGTTTCAAACGCATCATTGAATAGGCGGCAAAATTTGTCTCTTATTCGCCCATTTGTTTGCCTCAAACTCGGGCTTACTTTAACTACATTAAGAAAAATGGTTGAAATGTGGAAGTATGCAGCGGGCAAAAGGCCCGTTTCTGTTTGCTTTATATTTCTTCCATCAGAGTCGTGAAAGTGTCGTGGTGTTCTTCCTCGTCTTTCAATATTCCTTCGAATAAGACTGCTGTGGTTACGTCGTTTTCCGTTCGTGCTTGGGCTATTATTTCCTTATATAAGCTTATGGCGTTTTCCTCGTCTTTTATGTTGCGTTGTATCATTTCTTTAAGGGTTTTCCCAACGAATATTTCTGTTGGTTTTGTTGTAGGTGTTCCCCCCAAATAAACTAGTCTTTCGGCAATGGTCTCAGCATGCTTCATTTCTGTTATGGCAATTTTCTTGAGTTCTTCTTGGACAGCGAAGCCTTTGACTCCGCTCCATTGGACGTGCTGCCACATGTACTGGATGGATACTTGAATCTCTCTTGCTATGGCGTCATTCAACATTTCTAACAATTTTTTAGAAGCCATACATTCACCTCCTTCTTCTCTTTTAATCTGTTATTTTAAACCTTAAAGAGTTTTCATACTTTTTCGCTGGGTTAAGCGAAAAATGTGGATGGTTTAATTGTTTTAGTTTTATCCTCCCGGGGTTCCGTGGAACGGGACATTTTTCCAAATAATGTCCCACCATTCTTCTTCAGTTATCGTTTCTCCATGAACGAGAATTTCTAAAACCTGTCTCAAGAGCGCGTGGTGGCGTTTTTCGTCAGCTAGTATTGCCGTTAATAGAAGCTTCACCTTGTTGTTTTCTATTTCCGGCAGTATATCGCTAATCTTCTTGATAAGTTCGGCTTCTGTGCGTATGTGTTTCTCCACGAGGCTTTTCTGCTTGTCGAGTTGTTCTTGTGAAAGGGCTTGCGGGACTGTTGTGAGCAATGCAAGTGCAGATTCATACATTTCCGCGTGTTTAACTGAATCTAGGGAGATTCCTCTCAAGACTCCTTTAACTGGCTGATTTCGCATGTCTTTTACAGCTTTGTTAAGCGAGTCCACAATCTCTTTTTCAATTTCAATTTGCCTTTTAATGAAATTCAACAAATTGTTTTTCTTTGCCATTCTATTTGCCAACCATCAAATTTAGGTTTGAATAACTTTTTCAGCGATTTTCTTTCCGAAATCCCTGCACTTTTCTAAGCCGGCCTGGTCTGGAGTATATTTGATTAGAAGCGGCGGCTCTATAACATTCATTTCAAATCTGTTTTTCATTATTTCAAGAACCATTTTTGGGGCTTCGCCGCTCCAGCCATAAGATCCGAAAGCCGCGCCAATCTTGCCTTTCAAGTTAATGTTTTTTACCGCAGCCTCTTCAAAGAGTCTTTTCACGCCCATGGTCATATCGTGATGGTATGTTGGCATTCCAACGACTATAGCGTCAAAGTTTGGCAGCATTTCGGGCGTTGCCAGATAGGTTAGTTCCACTTCGACTCTTTGAACGGTTCTTGCTCCTTCTGCAACTGCTGTTGCCATTTTCTCTGTGTTTCCGGTTCTGCTATAATATAAAATGAGGATTTTCGCCATCAGTTTCTGCCACCTTTTACCCTATTCAAAGCTCTTCCAATCTTTTGTTTACTTCTTCCCAGTTCACAATTTTCCAGAAAGCCTCTACGAAGTCGGCTCTTTTGTTTTTGTAGTCTATGTAGTAGGCGTGTTCAAACACGTCTAAAATCATCAGAATTGGAAACGTTGGATACACGTTGGTGTTGTGTTTCTCTATCTGCATTATCACCGGACGGCCGGTTTGTTTACACACGGTTAAGGCTGCCCAGCCGGAACCTTCCACACTAACCGCTGCCTGTGTAAATTCCTTCTTGAACCTTTCGAAGCTTCCGAACTCCTTATCGCAAATGTCCGCGAGTCTTCCGCCCGGTTTTCCACCGCCCTTGCTTGGCGGTGCAAGATTATTCCAGAACAGTGAGTGTAATAGGTGTCCTCCTATATTCCATGAAAGCTCTTTTAGGGCAGATTTGATGTCTATATCCGCGTTTTCTTTACGGGCATTATCCAGCCTTTTAAGTATGGCGTTTGCTCCGTTCACATAGGCTTGATGATGTATGGTGTGGTGTATGCGCAACTGTTCTTCGGACATGTAAGGTGCCAAGTCGCCATAACCATAAGGCAGCTGTGGTAAAACATACAATTTAGACGATTCCATAACCCTCACCTTTTAATTTTGAACATTTCCTTTGGGGCTTTGCATATCGGGCAAACCCAGTTGTCTGGCAAGGCTTCAAAAGGTGTTCCCGGGCTTATACCTTGGTCTGGGTCTCCGTTTTCTGGGTCGTAAATGTAACCGCAGACTTCGCATTCCCATTTATCCAAATTCAACGCCTCCTCCCCTAATCTATCCTTTTCATGTTATAGGTTACTTTAACCCCTGCTCTTTCGAAGAGTTTTCCAACAGGACAGTTCTCCACGGTTAACTTGAATATTCTTTGCACTGTTTCTTCTGAGGCATCTGTTTTTACAGTAATGTTGAAGCTGGCTTCAGTTACTGTTCCAGCCTCTTCGGTTTTCAATGCTTCAAGTTTAACTTCCAAATCTTTAAGTGGAACACGCATTTTCTTTGACATTAAAGCAAAAATTGTTGCGAAGCATCCCGCATAACTCATAACGCTGAGTTCTAGGGCTGTGGGCCCCATGTTTGTTCCAAGTTCAGGTGGCAAGTCTAGGCATACGCTGTGTGCTCTGCCGTCATCAACGGCTATTCTTAAATCTTTCACTAATTTAGCTGTGGATGAAAGTTTTTGCGCCAAAACTTTTCACCTCCCCATTCGTGCTGTATTATTTGTGTGTTTATGCTTTTGAATTTTTTGACTACAAAAATTCATCATTGTTTTTTCTCCTTTATTTTTGCGATAAACTTATTAGGTTGTCCGAATTTAAAAGGGTTGTGCACGATATTCGGATAAAATCAGACTAAAAAATCTGAAAATCGGACGAGAAGGAAAAACATATGGCTGATAAAGTTGATTTAGCGATACTTAAGTTTCTTCAAGAAGACGCCAGCATCCCCTTCACCGAAATTGCACGGCGGCTTAAAATAAGCGAGTCCACCGTTAGGAAACGTGTTGAAAAACTAAGGCGGGAAGGGATCATTAAAAGGTTCACTGTCTTGGTTGAACCCTCTAAAATAGGGCTAAACACTGTGGCAATAGTAGGCGTAGACGTTGACCCTCAGAAACTTTTGGAAGTGGCTCAAAAACTGTGCGAAATTCCAGAAACCCGTTATGTGGCTACTTCAACCGGCGACCACATGATAATGACTGAAATTTGGACCAAGGACGGACGGGAATTAACACGAATAATCTCCGAGAAAATTGGGACAATTGAAGGAGTTAAAAAGATTTGCCCAGCGATAGTGTTAGAGAAACTAAAAAACTAATTATTTAGGGTTGTGTAAAATTGGCTGCCCATGCACACCACCACGCCCATCATGTGGAGGAGTTTAAAAGAAGATTATGGGTTTCGCTTATACTCACTATTCCAATTTTGCTGCTTTCAGAAATGATCCAAATGTGGCTTGGCCTTCAATGGATACAAATCCCCTATCAAAAGCAGATCCTATCCCTTCTATCCGTGATTGTTTACCTTTATGGCGGATGGCCTTTCCTCAAAGGCCTGTATCAAGAGGTTAAGGCCAAAAAGCCTGGAATGATGACCCTTATCGGCACGGCCATATCCGTGGCGCTTTTCTATTCCCTTGGAACAATATTCCTAATAAGCGGAAAAGACTTCTTCTGGGAACTTGCAACCCTTATCGACGTCATGCTTTTGGGACACTGGATAGAAGCCAAAAGCGTTCTCGGCGCTTCCATGGCGCTGGAAGAGCTTGTCAGAATAATGCCCACAACCGCGCACCTTGTTAAAAACGGCGAAATCATAGACATCCCAGTTTCACAATTAGGCAAAGGCGACATTGTTCTTGTGCGTCCCGGCGAAAAA
>WUQU01000441.1 GCA_009889605.1 Candidatus Bathyarchaeota archaeon
CTGGCCACTCGGTGGAACAGTATGGACATACGATTTTGAACATCAACAAAAAATGTACCTCATACACCAGGGTGGCACAATAGAAAAAGTAGATGAATTTGAGTTTTTTGAACAGCAGGTTTGGAAGGTGTTTGAAAAGTATCCCCAGAAGCTTTTATCAACAAAGTACATCATTATTGCAGAAATCCACTACGATTCAGCAACAATTTGCTATACAGAAAACACATCAGCAGTCCAGAACAAGATACTCAGGATAATCAGGGAAAAACAAGAAATCAGGCAAAAAATTCAAAAGCTACTGGCAGGGTTATAAGCTCTGCCAGTAGCTTGGAAGTTTGCAAAAATAAAGTTTGCAGGGGGAGATAAGTGTGATTAATAACTATGTTGGCAAACTAATAGTATACACCGGAAGTATGTTCAGCGGGAAAACGACGCAACTTCTGGAAACCCTGAGAAGGTTCCAGATAGCGGGATATTCAACTATGCTGTTCAAACCATCAATAGATACACGGTACAGTATTTCGGAAGTTGTTAACCATCCCAAAAACTACAGATTTTCTGCTGTCAGTATCGAATATATAGAAGACATAGAACGATATGCTGAAAGTGTCCAGGTTATTGGTATAGACGAGTTCCAGTTTATCAAATCAATATTTGGTCCTCTGAAAACAATCGACAAATTGCTTCTCAGGGATAAAACAATAATTATTGCAGGACTGGACATTGACTTTAAGGGAAGACCATTCGAAAGTATGAAAGAAGTACTGCCTGTTGCGGATTATGTGTACAAGCTGCATGCAATATGTGTTAATTGCGGACAGGACGCATGGATCTCTCACCGTACAACAGACGAAGGGGAGAGAATCGTAATAGGCGCAGAAGAAAAGTATCAACCTTTATGCAGAAGATGCTTCTACAGAGTCACCCGGGGGAAGTAAAACCTTCCCTCTCCCTTTTGGCAGTTTGCCAAATTAAAGTTTGCAGGAAGGGAGAGGGTTTGCCATGTCCGATAAGTTCGCACAAGAAGTAAAAGAAGCTTTTTTGTCCACATTGCAGGAATTGTTTAACCCTGGATACACAAATCAGAAATTGTATTGGTCTCAGGTTTGGAAAAGAGTTAA
>WUQU01000442.1 GCA_009889605.1 Candidatus Bathyarchaeota archaeon
GTCTATGGGCATTTGCAGATGCAAGTATTCCATCCATGTGCTCATGCTTTCTTTGCTGACACATGGAGAGCCAGGCTAAGCAGGCGACATATCCAAAACACTGCCTTCAATAAGCACTTGGCTGCCCTTACTAACGGTTTTAGGCGAAGCCGTAACACTAGTCTGAATTTTACCCTTGCCAAAAACATAGTGGTAACCGTCTCGTATATTGGCGGTTACAAGGTAGCCGTCGGCAACAGCGCCTGTATAGTGTTCCTCAAATAAGCCAAACATTTTACCAACTAAGTATAAAAATTTTTGGAGCCCCCGGCGATACTTTAAGAGGGGTTAAAAGAGCCAAAAATAATAAAAAGCTGGAAAACGTACGCGTACATAATAAAACGTAAATAAAGGGGCTAGATAACTCTAAAAAGAGGAATATTTTATGGCTAAACGTGGACTTTTCGTGGGAAGGTTTCAACCCTTTCACTTGGGGCATCTCGGCGTAGTAAAAGACGTTTTAAAGGAAGTTGAAGAGCTTGTTATTGTTGTGGGCAGCGCCCAGTACAGTCACCGTATAGACAACCCCTTTACAACAGGCGAAAGGCTTGTAATGATTCGGAAGGCTCTAGAAGAGGCTGGAATAGATTGTAGGCGGATATGGATTGTGCCTGTGCCGGACATTCACATACACATGGTTTGGGTTTCCGCTGTTGAAGGCTATGTCCCACACTTTGACATTGTATATTCAAATGAGCCTTTAACACGGAGACTTTTCAAGGAAAACGGATACGAGGTTAAGTCTATACGGTTCCATAAGCGGAAGGAGTATTCTGCAACCGAGATTAGAAAGCGAATTTTGAAAGGAGAAAACTGGGAAGAACTTGTGCCCAAAAGCGTTGCTGAATTCATAAAAGAGATAGGCGGTGTTGAAAGGCTTAAGGATCTTACGAAAAGCGATAAAGTGTAACTTTGTCTCCTGGCTTTACATTGAAAGTTTCTGCGGCATTACCCTTATTTACGGAGATTTCCAAAAAATCATGACTCCCAATTATAGCTAAGGGCGTCTGCGGTTTAACCTCTGCATAGGCCTTACAAAGTTTTAAGCTTAGCTCAAATTCCTTAAGCTTAATTTTAACAGTGTCTTTGACGCACGCCCATTCAAGCTCGTTCCATGTAAGGTTAGTCACTATGTTTCCAAAGCTGTCCACGTGGATAACCTCGCCTGTTAGCATGCCGCCTTTACAAACGATTTTTGCGAACCTTGGCGTCACAATTTTGCGGATTACACTTCCAAATTCTGATGGTAAAACTCCCTTTGAAAGAAAGGCTGCGGTTGGAGCGAAGATATCTCTTCCATGGAAGGTGCTAGATATTTTTGGCATCATAAATTTCGGGTTTGAGATTTCATAAACGTGTTTTATGCCTTGTCTATTCGCCGCTAAAGCTAGAACGCCATTGTCTGGCCCGATGAAAAATCCGTTTTCAGCCTCTATCACTATTGGTTTGCGCTTTGTTCCAACGCCTGGATCCACAACCGCCACGTGGATCGTGCCATATGGAAAATATGGGGCTGCAGCAGCCAAAATATATGCGCCCATTCTTATGTTGAACTTTTGTATTTGATGGCTTACGTCAACTATTTTGACGTCTGGGTTTATTTTCAGAATAACTGCCTTCATCTCGGCAACATAAGGATCCACCAGCCCGAAGTCTGTGGTCAAAGTTATTATTGGACCCAACAGGGGTTTCTCCATCAAAGTTCTTATTGCTGATCCTTTGTGGAGCTTGTCTGTTCAGCCCTCATCACATCTTGCATATAGA
>WUQU01000443.1 GCA_009889605.1 Candidatus Bathyarchaeota archaeon
TAAAGTTTGGAATTTTCCATCTTGTCCATATAGAATCTCCCCGTTTCAGCGATTTTGCAAAATTAAAGGGCGGAATTCCGCCCCTCAATGACTGTGTTCCAATTGAGTATCGATATTTTTTTACTTTCTCAAAGAAAGCTTTTCAAGGAGGTCTTTGTAAAGCTCTGGGTCCTTTTTCATGAGGTACTTGAGCATTTTTCTTCTGCGCCCGACCATCTTCATGAGTCCACGTCTTGAGTGGTAATCTTTAGGATGATTCTTGAGGTGTTCCGTTAAGTGTCTGATGCGGGTTGTCAGCAATGCAATCTGAACTGCTGTGCTGCCAGTGTCTGCATCGTGGATCTGAAATTCCTTGATGATGTCCTCTTTGTTCATCTTTCTGCACCTCCATCTAATGTCCTCTTGCCAAGTATGGGAAAGATCCCTATACCGAGCAAGGGCATAGATATGATATAATGAAAGCTGATGCATGTCAAGTATTACGATTTAATTTTAAAATTGTTCCCACAAAGCAGTAAATTCGCATAAATAATGTTAAAACCCACTTATAGGTTAATTTTTGACGTTAAATACTCATTTTTAGAAGCGTTCTTTTGGAAACACTATAAAAAAGGCTTTACAAAATTCTTGTTTTTGGTGCTATAATATAAATCGGATAGCTTTATTAATTAGTTTGTTCATATTGCTCAGTACGCTCACCGCGGAATTCGGCTAAACATACGGTTGTTTCTCGGAATTATTACACTTTACTAAAGGAGGGAGTACTTATGAGAAAACTGGGGATTCTCATTGCGGTTGTCTTTTTCGGGATATTTGTATTCGCCGAAGGTGTAGACATTGAAGCACTTTCAAACAGATTAGACCTTTTGGAAGAATACACAAATATGATCTATGACACTCTCAACACAAAGCTTTCTGCCGAAGATCTTGATTTAGCCCTTGCGGAAATTAACGACAAACTTTTGGAACTTGACGCACTTACGAATAGGATAGATTTGCTCGAAGAGTACACAAACATGATTTATGACACACTTGGTACAAAAGTATCCGCCGAAGAACTTGAAATGATGCTTGCAGAGTTTGATTCAAGACTTTCTGAGCTTGAAACTCAATTGTTGAACGTATCAAGCACGGTTGAAACCGGATTACCAGCACTAAGGGATATGCTTTATGAACTTTCAGCAAATCTTGCAGCTATGGAAGACAGGATTACATCATATGTTGAGGTCTCCCTTGCAAGTATAAAAGAAGAAATGTTCGAAGAATTACAACCAATGTTTGACGATATCAAAGTAACGCTCGATATTCACGACAGTGACATTCTCAAGATTTACGACACACTCGGCATGCTTTCTGAACAAATCGCAGCAATTGAAGAGAAACTTGCAGGTTTGGAAGAAGCAAATATCGAATCACTTGCACTCAGACTCGACATGCATGACCAAGACATAGTTAACATCTATGACAACCTTTCAGCGAAGGCGGATAGAGAACAAGTAGACGCTCTTGAAGAAAAAGTAGCAACTCTTGAAGAAGATCTCGCTGGTTTGAGCGATGTAGTCACGGGGCTTGCAGCTCAGATTGGCGACACGGATTACCTACTTAGAAAATCTATAGAAAATGTTCAAAAAGATTTGCAAGGTCAGATTGATACAACAAATAAAAACGTTGAAGGGCTCAAAGCTAGCATAGAAGAACTCAAAGCTAACAAAGCAGACACAAAAGCTGTTGAAGAAAAGGTTAACATGCTCAACATAATAGCGTGGCTTGGTCTCATAATTGGTGTAGCTGGTTTATTCCTTCCAATCCAATAATAAAAGAACGGGGCGAAAGCCCCGTTTTATTCTTATACTCTTCAATTGCACTCTCCTAAAACTGCATCCTCATAATCTCTCTATAAGCATCA
>WUQU01000444.1 GCA_009889605.1 Candidatus Bathyarchaeota archaeon
AATTTTCCATTCATAACTCTTAATGCCAACACATACAATATGAAAACGCTTAAACGGAGAAACGCGAAATGAAAGCCCTTCTGGAAAAAGACGCACAAGAAATCGCCCTCGAATTCCTTAAAAAAGGAAAAACACCGAGAAAATAGACATTTCGTCAATCGAACAGAAAAACGGGTGCTGGGTTATAAGGGGCACATGTCCCATAGACTTGGAAGGGCATCCTTGGGCTGAAAAATTCGAAATAGTCGTTGACTCTAAAGGGAAAATAAAATCCACAGACTTTTCACTACTATAGCATATCAGACGTTTAAGCAGCGGCAGCTTACCCCTTGACAACATGTTTTGAGGCCAAGATGGGCTGTAGTAAACGCTTAATGTTTGCTCCTAGGCAGCAAACAACCTTTCCACCTTCAACATAAAAATTGAAAGGAAAACCAGTTTTATGCCCAAAAATTTATTTTTAAGGTTTGACCGAGAAAATCTTGTCTATCGGAGGTAAGCCGACCCTAAAATGTCCATGTTTGAAAATGATTGGCGTTTCGTTGAGGCTTCAGCAGGAGGATACCTATATGCTGAAGTCATCACGTGCACTCATGCTTACGTTAACGTTAAGTACTCTATACTCTTTAGGAGTCGGCTTGCTTGGTCCCATATACCCCGTATTTGTTGTTAACCGTTTTTCAGCATCAGTCCTTGATATAGGCCTTTTATACGCCCTTTTCTGTTTCGTCGCCGCCTTCTTCAAAATAGCCGCTGGGCGGCTTGCTGACACTTATGGGAAAGAGCGAATTTTCTTTGTCGGGGTCATGATGGGTGCCTTTTGCTCTTTATCCTATGTGTGTGTTTCTAGCCTATCACAGCTTTACATTATTGAATTCTTTTTCGGGGTTTCCCACGCCATGCAGCGTCCATCCCTGTTGGCTTTAATGGTTGACCTAAGCGACAAGAAAAGAAGAGGCACTGTTTTGGGCATGTTCGAATCCATATACGATTTGACCGAAGCAGCCGCCGCCCTACTCGCCACAATAATAGCAAGCAAAATAGGCTTCGAAACCCTATTCCTAATCTGTTCAGGATGCCAAGCAACCACAGGCCTTTTCATACTAAAATATGAACGATAAGCCCAAAGCTGGTTAAACGTTAAAGTTATTATGGAGAAAACAAGTTTAATCCAATAAAACACGCAGCCCGGTGGTGTAGCGGCCAAGCATGGGGGCCTCTGGAGCCCCTGACGGGAGTTCGAATCTCCCCCGGGCTACTAATACTTGCGCAGGTTAATGCCCCGCGTTTTTAATTTTGTAAAACTGCTTGGAGACGTGTTTTAAACACTTGTTTTCTTTAATACTGAGACGCTTCCTAAAAAGAAGAGGATCCCAAAGCCTATGAGCGCTACTAGAGAGGCTAAGGGGAAGGTTTGGTTTAGGGCTGCTGCCCTTAGGCATTGGCTTGAGTGGGTTAAGGGTAGAAGGTATAAAACAGTTCTGAGGGTTTCAGGAAGGCCTTCAAGCGAAAAGAAAGTGCTGCTGAGAAAAGTCATGGGAAGCAGTATCAAAGTGCTAAAAGTGTTCATGTCCTGGTGGGATTTTGCTAACAATGCGACAAAAACTCCTAGAAATGCAAATACAAAACAAGATATGACCAGTACTAGCACAAACATAGGCAGCAGAGGACTTGCAACAATTTTAGGTGAAATTATAACTCCTGCAAAAAGCAGAGCTGCAGAACTCATAAGGCCGCGTATAACGCCTATTAGGGCTTTGCCTATAGCTATTGAAAAAACGTTGACAGGCGACATTAGGTATTCGTCAAAGCACTTGTAAAATAGTCGGTCTACGTGGAGCTTTGAACTTGAACCGTTGAAGCTGCTTGTCATGGCTGTGAGGGCTATTATGCCTGGCACAACAAAGTCCAAATAGCTGTAGCCTTCAAAGCTTATTCCTCTTCCAAGACCGTAGCCAAAGGCTAAAAGGTATAGTAAAGGGTTTATGAGGCTAGTAGATGTTGTTCGAACTAGGCGGCGTCTCAAAACTCTTAAATCTGCCCAAAAAACTGTGTAAACATCCATTAACGCTTTCATCTAATCGCCTACTCCTCGACCGGTTAATTCTAGGAAAACATCTTCCAAGTTTGACTCGCGCACAACAATAGTTTTGACAGTTGAAGGTAGACTTTGAACGTATTGGGCGACAGCCGTTTTGTCCGGAAAATACTTGTATGAGGCGTTACCGTTTTCTATGACGGTTACAACTGCAAAAAGGCCTATTTTTCTTCGCAATTCAAAAGGTTTGTCAAGGGCTATTAACTGTCCTTCATGGAGTATTCCTACACGGTGGCAGAGGGCTTCAGCCTCCTCAATGTAATGGGTTGTGAGGAAAATGGTTACGCCGTCAGCGTTGAGGCGGCGGATCAGATCCCACATGCGGCGTCTTGTGTGAGCGTCTAACCCCACTGTAGGTTCGTCGAGGAAGAGGAGTTTAGGCTTATGTATTAAGGAGCATGCTATCATTGCCCGTCTTTGCAATCCGCCGGAAAGCTCGTCTATGGTTCTGTCCGCATGTTCGGTAAGCCCAACATACTCCAATAGCTCGGTTATACGTTTTTTGCGTTCAGAAGCAGCGAAATGGTGCAGCCGAGCGCGAAGCTCCATATTTTCTCTTACGGTTAAATCTCTATCTAAACTCATGTGTTGCTGCATCACACCGATGATTTCTCTGACTTTTTCAGGTTTCTCCACGACATCAAAGCCGCCGACCCACGCCCGCCCAGAAGTTGGCTTGGTCAAAGTTGTCAAAATACGTATGGTAGTGGTTTTTCCCGCTCCGTTAGGCCCCAAAAAACCAAAGATTTCACCTGAAAAAACTTTTAAACTTAAATTTTTAACAGCCCAAAGTTCGCCGTACTTTTTAGAAAGGTTTTCAGTTGCTATGACTTCTTCCAACGTGCAGTTGCTCCCTCTTGTTTTTCCAACGCCTCAATTACTGCAAGTCGAGTAGATACTCCTATGAGCTCGCCGATTTTTGTGTGGCCTCCAGTCCAGAGCAGAGGAGTTTCAGAATCTCTTCCGGAAACAATTATAATGTTGTCTGTTCCCGTGCCAGTTGCTGGAAGTTCTGGAGAATATGCGCTTTTGACATTCAAGTCCTGTAGCGCCGCTGTTTTTGCCTCAGTGGCTGTTATGATGGCTCTTGCCATGGCTCCACTAGTTAGGGCAGCATTAAAGAGAATTATAATGTTGATTGTTCCAGGTACGTATTCAAATCTTCCAGCCCTTTCCAAATAGTGCCCTACATCCACTCCCGACCTTAAAGCGTTTCCAGTTCCCCCTGTGGCTAAGCAGCAAACGCTAAAATCTTGGTAAGATTTCTCGCAAACGGCCAAATTATCCATGTCAGCGCCTGTTGACAAAAAGGAAATTTCGTCAGGGGTTAACCCTAAGGATGCTGGAAATTCCCTTTCAAACTTTTCATAATTTTCCATGGTATACCATGACAGAGACTGGGGAACGTAGACGTTGCCTACAAATTTTACCTGCCTAAAACCGTCTAAAGTGGATAAGACTCTTCGTTCTTCGCCGTTAAAGGAAACCAACAGCGTTTTCATGTCGCTATCGTGAAATTTATGGTATATGATTTCAGCCTTTACTCCTTCAATTTTCAAGTTTATCTGCATTTTCTTCATCTCTCATCCTTCCCTTCCCATTTTCCTCATTATTTTTCTTTAATTCCCTCCAATATGCCTTCAATATTTAGATAGAGACTTTGAAGCTTTTTTCTAGTTTCTTCGGTGGCTTGCCAAAGTCCCCTCTCAATGGCTTCTAAAAGGCGTTCTAACATATTTTGAAGAGCGTATGGGTTCGCCTTTCTTAGCCATTCCTGCATTTCATGGTCAAAAACATATTTTTCGGCAAGCTCTTCATACATCCAGTCTTCAATGGCTTCTTCTGTTGCGTCCCACCCGAATACAAAATCCATTGTTCTTGAGAGGTCTCCCGCGCCCTTGTACTCGTGTCTTTTCATGCTTTCAATCCATTTTGGGTTGAGAAGACGCGCTCTAAAAACGTGTTTGATTTCTTCTTCGGTGCTTCTTATTTTCACTCTTTTAGGATCTGAACTGTCTCCGTAATAGGAGCGGGGTGCTTCTCCTCTGAGAGTTTTTATGGTTACATCCATTCCGCCATGAGAGTCGTACCAGTCGTCGCCTGAAAGCAGATCATATTCGCGGGTGTCGATGTTTTTGACGGTTAATTCAACTTTGCTTAGGCGTTTCTTAAAAAGTTCAGGGCTGCGGAAACCATATTTTCTGCGGCTGTAAGCATAGCATCCCCATGTAATATAGACTTCTGCTAAGTCTTTTTGGCTTCTCCAGTTTTTCGAGTCTATGAGGTCGCTGACTCCGCAGCCGTATGCGCCTGGGCGGTCGCTGAAAACTCTACAATAAGCCTGTGTTTTTGCCTCTTCTAGGTCTATGCCTTTTCCTACAAGCTCTTCCAATTCGCCGCGAACATGTTTGGCTACATAGTTAAGCTCCGGCGGCTCGTTTAAATTAGCCACAATTTCCACAGCTTCGTCGATTAGGTAGATAATGTTTGGGAAGGTGTCTCTGAAAAGTCCGCTTGCGCGTATGGTTACATCTATGCGGGGACGCTTTAATTCTTCTAGGGGAATGGCTTCTAAGCCGACGACTCTGCCGCTTGTCTTCTCCCATACTGGTTTGACGCCCATTAGATAGAGGATTTCCGCTATGTCGTCGCCTTTATTTTTCATAGCGTCCGTAGCCCACACCACAATGGCTACATTTTCGGGGTATTTCCCTTCATCCCTCAGATATCTTTCAATTATTGAATTAGCTAGAGAAACGCCCACCTGCCAAGCTGCCGGAGATGGAATAGCGCGGGGATCGACAGAGTAAAAGTTTCTTCCAGTGGGCAAAATGTCCGCCATACCCCTTGTAGGCGAGCCTGAAGGTCCTGGGGGGACATAGGCGCCTTGGCATGCAGATACTGCGTTTGTTAACTCGTTGGTTGTGGCTTCTAATGCTGGAACAAGAAAATCTGCCATGTATTCTAGGCACTGTTGGACTTTGGGGCTGGTTTTGCCAAGCACTTCTTCAGAAACAACGCCTATAGCTTCTTTTTGGAAATTTCTGTTTCTGAAACGCGTTATTAACTCTAGGGCGAGGCTGTTCACTTCCTTAATTATGTCGCCGTGAGTTTTACCTTCACTGGTGATTTTGCCCATGTTAGCAATTAAATCTTCAAAATTATATCCTTTCAACTCTGCGATGGCTTCTCTCAAAGATGGGACAGCACCGTTGCTTAGCCTTGTTAACGCTGCGAGAAACTCGTCTAGGCGCGTTTCGCGGGGCGGTTCGCCTAAGACGTGCAGTCCATCGCCTATAAGCGTGTCTGAAACTTCATGGATGTATCCGTGAAGCTTTTCTGCGAAGGCATCAAAATTTGCGAAGGCTGTTTGCTCGTTTACTCCCAAGTCGTGTTCCAGTTTTGCTTGGCAAACTTTCTCCCATATCTGTCCTTGAAGGGTGGACAGTTTTCCTTTATCTGAAATTTTTGCATAATAGTATTCTTGAAGCAGAAGTTCTAACTCTGCCATTTCTTCATAGGATTTGGCTTCATGCATGACTGGTATTAGGTGGTCGATTATGCAGCAGTAGCTTCTCCGTTTTGCCTGGGTGCCTTCTCCAGGGTTGAGGATGATGTATGGGTAAATGTTGGGCAAGTCGGATATGGCTATGTCTGGAAAGCATGAAGCAGAAAGCCCAACGGATTTTCCTGGAAGCCATTCCAAAGTGCCGTGGGTACCTATATGCATAACTGCGTCAGCCTTGAAAACATCGCGAATCCAACGGTAATAAGCGTAATAGTGGTGGGGCATTGGCAGGTCTGGGCTGTGATAAATGGAGGCCGGATCCTCTAGAAAGCCTCTTGGCGGCTGAAGCCCAACAAAAACGTTGCCGTTGATAATTCCAGAAACAAGCAGTTCACCATCATAATTGAAAAGTTTGCCTGGGGGCTTCCCCCAATGCTTCTCCATCTTTTCTTTAACATCGTCTGGAAGTTCGTTGAACCATTTCATGTACTGGTCTAGCGGGATTTTTGCTATGGCTCTTTCAGCAAGTTCTTTGAGGCTTGCCCATCGGCGGTCGTTGGTCATCCGCTGCATTAGATCTTCTATGAGTTTTTGCCCAGTTTCGGGAATGTAATCCAACTTGTAACCGTTTTCCTTAAAGCCTTTTAGGATGTTTAAGACTGAAGCTGGCGAGTCAAGCCCAAACGCATCGCCTATAGTGTCGTTTCTCGGGGGATAGTTGTGAAAGATTATGGCAATCCTTTTTTCGCTGTTGGGTTTGCGCTTTAGCCTTGCCCAGTTTAGGCTCAAGCTGGCCAGTTTCCTAATTCTTTCAGGTATGGGTGCAAATTTGATTATTCTGGTTCCTATTGTTGGATCTTTTTCGCAGAAGCTTTTTGCTGCTACGGGCACTGTTATAAGTTTGCCGTCGAATTCCGGCATGGCTATGTTTGGCGGTATGTCCATGGGGCTTAACCCCTGCATGTTGCTTTGCCATTCCTCAAAAGTGTTCCATGTTAGAACCGCTTTTATAACCGGCACGTTAAGCATCTTTAAAAGTTTATCAACGGTTTCATCTTGCTTTGTATACATGGATAAAGAAAACATTAGAAGGCTTACGACAACATCAACTATGGGTTTTCCATCCTTCATGAAATAGTTTTCTATAACCCATTTCAGTCCACCGTCTTCTGAAAGGGGGTCTTTGACACCTGTAAAGAATACGGGGATAACGTTGGCGTCTCTGCTTTCAATTTCTCGGATTAAGCTGTCAACAAAATCTGTGTCTCCGGATTGCCAGTGGGTTTGGTGAAGCCATATGCCAACCGTAAGCTTTTCTGGTGTATACTTTTTTGACAAATATTCCTCTCTGGTTGGGACGTGTTTGAAGTCTGGATGGTATATTCCATGCCATGGAAGCTTTTCTGGAGGCTCAACCTTGTAGGCGTAACCAGCGAACCGATTTGCTAAATAGAAGATTAGGTTTTCAAAGTTTTTTGTTCCACCATAGTTGGTATATTTCAAAATTTTTTCGTAGTCTTCTTGGCTTACGGTTGAAATGCGTCTTAACTCTGCGTTGCGGCCGTCACCTGCGGTACCAACGAAAATTGGGATTTTTGCCTCTTTAAGTTTTGATAGCATTTTTTCAAAGTTTG
>WUQU01000445.1 GCA_009889605.1 Candidatus Bathyarchaeota archaeon
AGCTATATTTTCTGCTGCCCAGTCTGTCTGGGGATTTGACTCGTAACAGACCTTTATTGTTTTCCCTCTATAAGGCTCGGAAGCTTTAGCAAACCAGACCAGTTCCTCCTCAAGTTGCTCTCGTGTAAGAGTGGTGTAGGGCCAAATCAAATCCGCTGCCTCTAAAGCCGCCTTTACGTAAGGATCCTCTTGACTACTTACTGGAGCAACCACGACTAACCCAGTTAAAGCCAAAACCCCAAAGAGGCAACAAATCATTACTCCCCTCATAACTCACAACCTCCTTGTTTGATACTCCCTTTCTTACAGCACACTAAAGACCTAAGGGCCCAACACCCGATGTAAAGCATTCCCTCTTTTATTCACCACCCCCTTTTGATCCTTAAAAATCTCCCCAGAAGGACAAAACCTGCACAAGAACTAAACAATAAAACCCAACGATAAAAATGACAACAATCACCAACTTATGCCACGTTTCCATTACATCCGGTTTAGACCTTTTATAACAATTGCTCACTAACAAAGTATCAAATCACACTCAAAAAGTCAATACTCTCTATTGCATCGTCGGTGTGAATTTACTGCAGAAATCTTGGACAAGGCTCTTCATCAGTGGAAATAAAAGAGACTTTGTCATATGGTGTAGATAATAAAGTTGTGCGAAAAACCAAACCACAAAACAAAAGGAGCGAGATTTCGTGAATACGGTACACCACTTAAAAAGCCTGTCTCTCAAACCAAAATAAAGGTTCCCAGCCCTACTATACAAAAACTTACGTTTCAATCTGCCCATAGTACGCATCTTTTCCATGTTTTCTCAAGTAACGCTTCATTAACTTTTCTTGAGGCAGGCCCTTTTGGAAGGGATTCAACTGCAAGGTGATGAAAGCAAGTTTAGCGATTTCCTCAAGTACTACGCTATAAAAACAGCCTGCTTTGCATCTTTTCCCCAAGTAAAGGGACCATAGAAAGCCACAAGAACTCCCAGGACTTGCTCATAATTCCTTTCCTGAAAGGTCTCAACTATAACTTTTCCGGTATTCCTTTCAAGATCGGAAGATTCCTCAGATGTTAGAGGACGCGTACAAGGAATCTCCCTAAAGAAATAGTCGCTGTAAGTGCCACCAAGACATGGGATACTCTTTTTTGCGCTTGTGCCCACGTAGAACGGGTATGTACAACACCACCTATCTTAGGAAAATGCCTGTACAGGAAAAGATGCGTTGGGGTGTCAACCGAGGGTCGAAGTGACCCTTCTACAACATTCTCCTCTAAATCAACGATAACCATGTTCTCTGGGAAAAGTTCGCTATAAGGTACTCCGCTTGGCTTAATAACCACCAGCCCCCTCTCGCGGTCAATCTGACTTGCATTCCCCCAGGTATATAAAACCAGCCCTTGTTTTTGCAATTCTACATTGGCCTCGTATACTTCCTTTCGTATCTCCTCAAGCATATTAATTTCACCTCTCTTGATCGAGAAGGTACTTTATCCGGTCGCTATAAATCCACAACTCGTTAAGCAACTTGCGGAGATTCCCATAAACAGTAAATCGTTATCGATAGAACCGAGAAGTA
>WUQU01000446.1 GCA_009889605.1 Candidatus Bathyarchaeota archaeon
ACTATTATCCGCAGAAAGATATAGTTGAAAAACTAGTGGAAGAATTTGCAGACCCGAAAGTTGGAGCGGTACAGGGCAGAGTGGTTGTCCTCAATGAACCGCAAAACATTGTGACAAGGCTTGTAGCCTTGGAAAGAATAGGCGGATACCGCGTAGACCAAGATGCTCGAGATAAACTTGGCCTAATAACCCAGTTCGGCGGGACGGTTGGCGGATTTCGGCGAAATCTTTTAGAATCCCTTGGAGGATGGGATGAAACCATGCTAGCAGAGGACACTGACTTGACTTTTCGAGTTTATCTTGCAGGTTGCCGGGTTAAGTATGTGGCAGACGCTGAATGCTATGAAGAGGCGGTTGAAAACTGGCGAGCTTACTGGAAACAGCGTTACCGATGGGCTAAAGGCCACATGCAATGTGCTTTTAAGCATTCCCTAAGCGTTTTGAAAAGCAAAAAATTAAGGCTTTCGGAGAAAATAGACGGGTTGTTACTGTTAAACGTTTATTTTATGCCTATTCTCACTCTTTTTGCATGGATTGTTGGAACTCCTCTGTTTTTCTTAAAATTTTCTCAGTGGATACCTGCTTTTTTGACGGTGACGGTGATTCCCATTTACAGTTCTGTTGGAAATTTTGCCCCATTTTACGAGGTAGCCGTTGGAACATACATTGGTGGCAGAATCAGAGCACAGTGGCTTATCCCTTTGTCAATCTTAACTTTTCTGTACAATATCCCCATATGCACAAAGGCTTTCCTAGGCATTCTCATATCAAAGCTTCGTAGGAAAAGCATTGTTCACTGGGAAAAGACTCTGCATGCTGGGAATGGAAACTGTTATATTATGAACCATGCAAAAATAGCGAAAAGATAGAAGTATGATTTCGACTTCGGCTCTGGCATCAATAATACCGTTCTTTCTAGCAGTTTTAACCTTCATTATCATCATGCTTCTGCCAGCCTTCATCGAGTTGAAAAAGCCAAAAGACGCTGGCCCAAGAATTATGCTTGAAGAAGCTGCATCATTACATTTTTTTAAACGCTTCATTGGACATTCCATTATTGGATGAAGAAGATAAGGTGGAGCTTAGCCAGAAAAACATGGAGAAAGTGGCGGCGGTGCTGGCTGTTCTGCCGAGGCTTGAAGCTTAGTACATGTTTTCTCAAATTCCGTCAAAATTGGGGAAATCTTAAAAGTGCCATTGGATCATTTTAGTCAATGGATGTCTAGCAAAAAATGCAATGTTTCCGTTCTCATTCGAACTAGAGACATGGAAAACCGTTTTCCAGAACTTCTGTGGAGGTTATCCCATCAGACCCTTAAGCCGTTAGAACTTGTGGTTGTGGACAACTTTTCATGCAAGAAAAATTTAGAAGAAATGTTACGTTTTTTATCTATGGCTAAGGGGAAATTTTTTAACGACCAGGTTTGTGTAAAGCTGGTTCCTATAGCTGATTCCGAGTTTTCCCACTCTTTTTCCACAAATGTTGGCGTTTATCTAGCAAACGGCGATTTTATTTGCATTACAAACGGGCATTCTTTACCGCCTTCTATTAAATGGCTGGAAACAGGTGTCCGTCACTTTGAAAGTCCAGAAGTTGCGGGGGTAGGCGGCTATTATTCTCCACATAAAGACGAAACAGTATGGGAAAAAATTATATACCATTCTTGGAGTGGATTTAACACGGTAAGCAAAGCCTATTTGAAAGACGGCTACTTCTCAACTGTAAACTGCATCATACGAAAATCACTGTGGAAGGAGTACCCCTTCGACGAAAACCTTCCAGACATAATCCCCTATGCGGCAAAGTTTGGTGGAGAAGACTACGACTGGGCATTAGAAATGCGGGCAAGAGGGCATAAAGTTGTTATCGACCCCAAGTTCAGCGTATTCCACTCTCATGGCGAGACTTTGCCGGGGCTAATCTCAAAACATGCTGTCTGGAACAAAATTAAATCTGAAATAAAGGCGCTGAAAAGGCCGAGAGAGTCTTACACTAAATTGGGAAAGTTGACACCTAAATGTTACAATATTTAACTCTCTTGAAACATGCTGAAACCGCGTGTGCAAAAATAGGGTAGGGTTTCAAAAATGGCTTTTCTGAAATGTGCCAACTGTGGAAAAAGACTAGAGGCATATGCTCAAAAGCATCGCTGCCCAGAATGCAGAGGCATGGTGGAATACCAATATGATTATGAAAAGCTTAAAGCCAGCGAATTTATTGGCTCCTTTTCCTTTTGGCGCTATAGAAACTTCCTGCCTAAGGTTAAAAATGTTGCATCTATGGGTGAAGGTGGGACTCCCCTTCATAAAGCGAGGAGATTGTCTAAAACCCTTAAGCTGGGCAGTGTATATTTTAAGGATGAGACGCGTAATCCCACGAACTCTTTTAGGGATCGATGTGCTGCCTTGCTTGTTTCTAACGCCCTAGACTTAAAGCATAAGGCGGTTGTATGCGCTACGAATGGCAATCTTGGGGCTTCTTTGGCTGCGTACTGTGCAAAGTACGGGTTGGCTTGCCACATTGTGGTTCCAAGAAACGTGGATATGGGAAAGCTTGCTCAGATGCTTATTTACGACGCAGTGATTGAGGAACATGGAGAAATAGTGGACGACGCGCTGGAAAAGGCTGAGGAAATAGCTGCCGAAACAGGCTGGTATCAAGGGTCTGCAGAGCTTAATCCCCTAGCCGTAGAAGCCCTAAAAACCATAGCCTATGAGGTTTATGAACAGGTAGGTGTTCCAGACTGGTTCATAATCCCTATGGGAAGCGGTGGAACGTTATATGCTGTTTGGAAAGGCTTCAAGGAACTTGGAAAAACAGGAAAAGTTGATTCTCTTCCAAGGCTTATCGGCGTTCAGGCTGAGGGTTGCTCCCCTATAGTTAACGCTTACATGCAGAATGTGCAGGAGTTAACTCTTAAAACGAAACCTTCAACCCACGCGCTTGCCATACTTGTTAAAAATCCTTCGTATGGAAGGCTTGCCCTTGAGGCGGTTAAAGAGTCAAAGGGTTTAGTCATATCTGTTTCGGATGAGGAAATTTTTTCAGCAGAACAGGAATTGGCTAAGCTTGAAGGAATTTTCGCTGAACCCGCCAGCGCAGCAACCTTTGCAGCTTTAAAAAAGCTAGCGAACCAGCGGGTAATCGGCGAGGCTGACAGAACCGTGTGCTTGATTACTGGAAGTGGGCTTAAGGCAACGGATATTTTACAAGCTCTTACGAAGAAGCGGAAAACCGCTGTTGTTGGCTTGGAGTTAAGCACAAAGGAGAAGATTCTCAGAATATTAAGCGAAAAAGATACGTATGGTTATGATTTGTGGAAAAAACTTGGAAAAACAATGACTAGAGCCGCTATATACCAGCATTTAAATGAGCTTTCAAAAAGAGGGTTGGTGGTCAGCTACGAGGAAAATGGAAAAAAGCTTTTTAAAATAACGCGGCGTGGAGAAAAAGTTTTGCGGGCCATGGATGCTTTGAAACTTCTGCTTTAGTGTGCGATAAATTAAAATAGTTTAGTTGTAACTATACTATTTTGCGGCGGAGGACCATTAAAATGGCTATGCAATCTTTTAACGTTACAAGACAGCTGAGCATAACAGGCGTATTTACAGCTCTCGTTTGCATAGCAACCATAGGCTTCAGTGTTTACGTTCCCAGCACGAAGGGCTACTTCAACATTGGAGAGACCATGGTGTACACGGCGGCTTTGCTTTTCGGCCCCTTAGTGGGCGCCTTTGCTGGCGGTGTAGGCTCTATGCTTTCAGATTTATTTTTAGGCTATTACATTTATGCGCCGGCGACGCTTATGATTAAAGCGTTTGAAGGTTTTGTCGTCGGTTTTCTCAGCAAAAAGGGGAGGACATTTGTAAAATCTTACAGTCCCAATAAATGGCGAAGCTTCACAATTATGAGCGGAGTGGTTGTGGGCGTCCTTGTCAGCCTTGTTGGCTCTGCCTCTTACAGTGGATATGTGGAATTTTATTCCGGCATTATTTCCGCTGAAAATCCCGCCGCAGTCCTTTTTATTCCAATGGAGTTTTGGCTAGGCTTAGGTGTGCTTGCAGCACTTTTGATTTTAGCCATTGCCTTTATCTCTGAACCAGAATTTGGGCTGGAAATTGTTTCATGCATAGCCGGAGGTTTGCTGATGGTTTTAGGCTATTTTCTTTACGAACAGCTTTTCCTCGGAGTTTTCGCCCTAGCCGAAGTTCCAATAAACATTGGACAAATGACAATAGGCTTGATGGTGGCAACTCCAATAGTAAAGGTTGTAAGGCGAACCCTGCCACAGATTAAAAGCTAATCCTTTGAAATGTTACTTTAGAGGTGGAAAAGTGAAGCTGCCCTTAGGGAAGGTTCCTGTGGAAATTCTGAGAGAAATAGTTTTTAAAAATCTAGGTGCAAAACGCAGCGAAGTGGTTCTCGGGCCTTCAGCTGGTTTCGATGGCGCCGTCATAGACCTGGGCGATAAATCGCTAATAACCTCTATGGACCCTATTACTGGAGCCGTCGAGCGCATAGGATGGCTTGCCGTAAACGTCAACGCCAACGACATTGCAACCTTCGGCGTCAAACCAGCATTCTTTTCATCATGCATCATGCTTCCTGAAAACGCCAGCCGAGAAACCATTGAGGCTATATGCTCCCAGATGGATGCTGCAGCAAAAAACTTGGAAATAGCCATTGTTGGAGGCCACTGCGAAGTAACTCCTGAATTCGCTAACCCGGTTGTTGTGGGCTGCGCGGTGGGAGTAACTGATAAAGGCTGCTATGTTACGGCGGGCGGAGCCAAACCCGGAGACAAACTCCTGTTAACAAAAAGCGCAGGGCTTGAAGGTACCGCCATACTTGCCGCTGAACAGTACAGCCTACTGCTAGACGGAGGCGTTAGCGAAAAGTTGTTGAAGTCGGCGCAGAGGTTTTTCGAGAAAATAAGCGTTGTGCCCGAAGGTGTTTTAGCCTTTAAAACCGGCGGAGTAAACGCCATGCATGACCCCACTGAAGGAGGAGTTTTCGGAGGAATCCATGAGATGGCAGACGCCTCAAATCTCGGCGTCAAAGTCTTCGAAGAGCGAATTCCAGTGGCTGAGGAAACCCGTGAAATCTGCAAGTTTTTCAACATAGACCCTTTTCAGCTTATAAGTTCCGGAGCCATGCTCATAGCGGCAAACCCCAATTATGTAGACAAGATTGTTGAAAACCTTAAGGCGCAGAAAATCGCGGTTTCAGTGATCGGCGAGTTTCTTGACGTTTCAGAAAAACATGTTTTAATCAGCAGAGACGGCAGCGAAACAAGACTTCCCCGTCCTCTATGCGACCATTTATGGCTAGCCTTAACCAAGCGAAAACAGCAAAAAGGCCTAACAAGTTTTGAAGATGTCTCGCGTAAACTTTGAAATAGACGCTAGGCAAAGTGATGACGTTACCAACGTTAAACATGCTGCGTGTTTGCCACGTTGTTGGTGTGCAAAATATTAAACACTGTATGGTAAAAGCGTCTAACTGGGATAAATTTTGGGATAAATTTAAAAGTTTAGCAGTTGTCAAAAATTAATTTAAGCCCGAGGATCATGGGTTTCCGAAGGAATGGTGTTTGGAGATTAAAGATGAGGCGTATCCAAAGGTTTCAATAGTGGTTCCGGTTAAAAATGGCGCCGCAAAAATAAAAGACCTTTTAGACTCCCTTATGCGCGTTGATTATGATAGGGATAAGCTTGAAGTCATAGTTGTGGATGGAAACTCTACAGACGCCACAAAAGAAATAGTCTCCAAATACCCCGTAAAACTTGTTGTAGAAGAAAAAGCTGGAGTCAATGCTGCAAGGAATACCGGCATACGAAACAGCAGCGGGGAAATCATCGCCTTCACAGACCACGATTGCGTTGTCCCCGAAAACTGGGTTAAAACAATTGTAAGCAACTTTCAAGACCCCCAGGTGGGCTGCGTCGGCGGGAAAGTTTTAAGGTATAACAATGACTTCCTTTCGCGTTACGCTGACGAAAGCCTAGTACCTGTAATGAGGATATTCAAAAAGAAAACAGTAATCGACCAAATAAGGTCGCCCCTATATTACCCAGTAGGCTGCAATTTTGCCGTTAGAAGAGCCGCCATAAAAAAGGCTGGCTTTTTCGACGAAAGGTTCACTTACGGGTTTGATGAACTCGAATTTGCTGAAAGAATATGTATGGAAGGCTACAAAATAGTTCTCACCCCAGATGTCATGGTCCAACATAAACATCGCTCAACCATACAAGAACTTTTAAGGCAAACCTTCCGTTACGGGCAGGGCGGCGGCTTGCTTCCCAAAACCAAAGGAATCAGAAGCGTATTCTCAAAATGGGTTTTGCTGAGCATAGTTGGCTTTGCTCTATGGGTTTTAACCCTACTATACCTAGCCTTTTGCGCTCTTTTCGTCGGATCCACAGAATTTCTAATAATGTTGGCTGCTCTTTTCTTTGCACCGCCCTTAGGGCTTTTGATTATTTACGCTTACCGAATCTTTAAAACCCGCGAGAGGCCTTATAGGCGAATACTTGCTTATCCGCTGATAGACATGGCGAGACTTTTGGCCTTTGTAGCTGGAGGCGTAAACTGCCTATTAAAACCCGGAAACAAAAGAGAAAAATAATTTGGGCGTCTTTGCATCAAGGGTTTAAAACTTGAATGGGAAAGCCTAAATGTGTGTTTAATGGAAATAGGTTATGAGTTGGTGATATAGTGGAAGGAAAGGAAGACCCTGTAAAGCTGCATAAAGAGGGCAATACCCTTTATGAACTGGGCAAGTATGAAGAGGCTAAAGAAAAATTTCTCACGGCTTCTGAACTCTATAAGAAGGCTAACAACTTCTTTGACGCTACCTACTCCATTTTCAAGGCCGGCGAATGCGCATTCATGCTAAAGGACTATGAGAAGGCTGCCGAGTATTTCGTGAAATCCGCAGATTTATCCTTTGAGAAAGGCTTTGACAGATTCGGCGTAAGCGCCCTAGAATACGCAAGAGACTGCTACAAGGCTCTTGGAAAAAAGCTTGAAGCAGACGAAACAGACAAGAAAATAAAAGAAGTAAAAGCAAAACTAGAGGAAACCTTCTAAAATTTTGCCCTAACCCTCTCCTTTTTTAAAATTTAATCAAAACTTTAATCCTGCAGATGCTCCCGTTTTCTAGCCAGCAAAAGCATTACGGATGCTTCCGCTTATTTCCGTAAAATTTATGGGCAAAAACTTGGTAACATCATAATAGAGTATGCTTGAGGTTTGTTCTAAGTTTAGAAAAATGAGAAGGCGCTTATCCCTCTGGTTATTTGTGTTTCTTTTATTTGTGCAATTTACTGGGATTTCTGTTGTTTCATCTGAGTCTGGTGGAACTCCTGAAGAAATTAATAAAATTCTTATGGGTGGCAGAGTATGGATTGAGTATCCAGTTTTAACAGTGCTTGTTGAACCCCATGATCCTCTGCTTGGGCGTGGATACGTTCCGCATGAAGTTAAATGGATAGCGGAAACCCGGCAGTTATGGTTGAACATAGCAGTTGATTTTAAAGGCGAGAGAGTTACAGCTGTATTTATCGATTTGCCTGCTTTTGATGCGCCTCCCGCAGAAATTATTCAAATCATAAATGGAACTCCGACAAAAGTGCCTTACAGAGTTTACAAGTGTGACGCGCCCATTGCTAAAAAACTAATTATTGACGTTCTTCCAACGATTGATTCCTACCCAAATAGTTACTTAGAATCATATGAGTACTTTGTTGCTAACGGATGGGACAGGTACTATTCCCTCCGCGGAGGAGATAGAGCACGTGGACTTGATGACTATTATGTTCCAGTGGATCCACAAGCACGCGAGAGGGATGCGAGCAACATCTCTGCTGCTTTCGTTTGGGAAGAAAACTACATTGCCCATGGGTGGGACAAACCAGGCGCCTACGTGTGGTATAGAAGCTATTACCTCTATGTATGGAATCCTGTAACCGTGGGAGAGTGGAAAAATCCGCTGGGAAATCTCCCACCTAATGCTTGCCGATGTGCACAATGCATGGACGCATATATGCCTGAATGTTATTACGCAAAACCCTTTTGGGTTATCTCCATGAACATCACCTACTCAAGTCCAGCGACAATACTTATTTCACAGCACCCCATAGCCGAGCTTCCCCTTTTGGACTCTGATGGTTCAGAACCTTCGCCTGGCGACTCTAGAAGTTCAGAGTCTTCACTTGGCGGCTTTAACGATTTAGGCTTAACGTCACTCTTAATAACCGTTCCAGCGTCAGTCATCATACTTTGTGTCGCAATTTATGTAAAACGTATCCGCAAAAGAAAATTGTCAAAGTACCTCCCAGCTTTCATTTGTATCGCATAAGCCTTATAAGAAGTGGTTGCTTAAACTAGTTTGAGCTTTACTAACTTGTGAAGCGGCTTTCTGCTCTCTTTACTTGTTGGTAATGTCTGCTCTGAAATTGGAGCGTAGAATAAAATAAGAGAGGGGGTGAAATCAAAAGTTGAAGTTTTTGGCTGTTCACACCTTTACAACTCCATTAACCCGTGAAGAGGCTCTGGCCATAGCTAAAAAAGTGAAAGACAGCTGCACTGTAGATACCCGTTGGGTTAGAAGCTGGGTTCAACTAAATGATAAAGAAGAAATCGTCAAAATCTATTGCGAGTGGAGCGGCAAATCCGCGGATGATGTCCGCAAAATCATAGAGAAGGTGCAGCTTCCTCTTGATGGGTTACATCCCATGATGGTTGATGGCTTATACCCCATAATGTTCGATAGATCCCATCCCATGCCAGTGGCGAGGCAGAAGAGATTCCATAAGGCATCCCGCGACTGTAAACAACTTTTATCTCTCAATGCGTTAATGGATATTTTAGAACTGTTTAAAAGGGCACTTTATGCCAACATATTTCAAAGCCTTAGCTGAGTTATGCGAAAAATTGGAAAGCACAACTAAACGCATTCTCATGGTGAATTTTGTTGCCGATTTCTTAAAAGGCCTAGAACCTCAAGAGGTCGAGCCTGCAGTATCAATGATTTTAGGAAGGCCTTTCCCAAAATGGAGCCAACAAACCCTTGAAGTAAACTGGGCTACTTTAAGCGAAATTATACAACGTATAACCGAAATAAACTGGGAAACCTTCACAAGCGCTTTCAGCCAAACCGGTGACATAGGCTCAGCTGCAAAGTTAATTTTTGAAAACAGCAAGCTTAGAAAACAAGCGCTACTTTTTGAAAACGCCTTAACAATAATGGAGGTTAGGCGAAGTTTTGAAGCCATAGCCGCAACAAGGGGATACGGCTCTAGGGAGAAAAAAGAGCGTCTAATAGAAGCCCTACTAAGCTTAGCATCTCCTGTTGAAG